>JBEKBK010000038.1:0-28182 GCA_050015435.1 Bryobacteraceae bacterium | reverse complement strand
GAGGACGCGGCCTCGACCGTGTCCCCTTTTTGATCGGGAGGGCCGGGTGTCTGTGCGGCCGCGATTGCCACAAACAAAACGGCCGGGGTAAACTTACCCATATCTAACAGACGACGCCGTACTCTGAAAGTGTACAGCAACTATGGATTCACCCCAGGGGGCCACCTAATGCCGGCAACTCAGACCATCAAAGTTGGGCCGCTCAAACAAAGTGAACTCGAAGAGGCGGACCGGATAGTCCGTATGGCATTCGGAACATTTTTGGGAGTGCCCAATCCGCTCGACTTCATGGGCGACCGCAATTTCATGACGCCGCGCTGGCGTTCGACCCATGTCAAGGTGATCGCGGCGCGCGACGGCGGCCGCCTGATCGGATCGAACGTAGTCACGCGCTGGGGATCGTTCGGGTTCTTCGGACCCCTGACGGTACTGCCGGAATACTGGGACCGCGGCGTAGGACAGCGGTTGCTGGAAGCCACCATGACGGTTTTCGACCGATGGGGTGTGCGGCATACGGGACTGTACACGTTCCCGCACAGCGCCAAGCACGTGGGCTTGTACCAGAAGTTCGGCTATTGGCCACGGTATCTCACCGCGCTGATGACGCACACGCCGGACGTGCAACCCGCCAGCGCGCCCGTGTTGCTATCTTCCCTCACGAAAAGCCGGCGCGAAGAAGCCATTCAGGCTTGCGCGAAAATCACCCACAAGATAGATAAGGGGCTCGATCTCAGTGGTGAAATCCGAGCGGTGCTGACGCAGCGCACCGGCGATATCGTGCTGACCCACACGCGCGGCGTTCTGGACGCTTTCGCGGTGTGCCTGAACGGACCTGGATCCGAGGGCGGCGGGAAGAATTGTTACGTCAAGTTCGGCGCGGCTCGCGGCGGCGCGGGCGCAGGTGAACGCTTCGACAAATTACTGGAGGCTTGCGACGCGTTTGCGGCCTCGCGCGGAGTGACTGTTGAGGCGGGCGTGAACCTCGCTCGCGAAGATGCTTACCGGCGGATGCGCGCTCACGGATATCGAGTCATGACGCAGGGTGTGGCCATGCAGCGTCCGCATGCGGAGGGATTTAATCGGGCCGATGCGTACGTGATCGACGACTGGCGTTGATTATTCTTCAAACCCGAGATGCCAGCTCAATTTCTCGGCATCGAACCACGAAATTCCAGTGCCGAACCAACGGCTCTTGGAGACGGCCGCGTAGGCTCCGCCTGTCCGGCGGCCCAGCACAAACGCACACGGGCCTTCGCCGAATCGCTCGATTCGTTGCGCGAGCCATGATTGGGCGTTGAGTGGGGCGGCCAGGACCACAGGCGTACCGGCGAACGAAGCGAGGCGCGCGCCGAAGCTGGCGTCTTCCTGCTGGTCGGGCGCGGGCAATCCATACGCCTGCCGGTAGCGCGCCGCGGATGCCTTCAGGTCACGGACCGCGGTGACCACGAGTTTCACTCCGGGGAAGTCCTTGGTTGTGGGTTGAGCCTTCGGGAACGCGCGAGCTTCGCGCGGCGTGATATCGCGAATCAGAAACGGGAAGAAGGTGCCGTTGGGTTCTGGACCGACCGTCGCCGTCTCCCAGTCGAGCCGCGTGCCATCTGGCCGCTCCCGTCCACTGTGCGCCGGCGAACTTACCACGATGCCCGCAGCCCGTAGTCGCGTGACCTCCGCAGCCAGGTCGTTCGCGCGCACTGCCCACGCGGTTGGGCCCGCGTTGCCAAGCATCTGCTTCGACCAGTAGTGGGCCGCCACGGCTTTCTCGTCCGGATTCGCTTGCAGGGCGATCAGTTCCAGGTACGATCCATCCGGAAAGCTGGTGATCGCCATTTGCGTGGCGTGGTTACTGTGCGGACCGCCGTACTCGCTCGGAATCCCAGCCGCAGCCAGACGCGCCTGCATTTGTTTCAGGTCCGTTCCGGCGACGGTCACGTGATCGATTTTCAGATCGGTTGCACCGAGTAACACGGTTATCAGAAGAAATGCAATCGCACGCGACACAGGTGGAGTCATGCAATTGTACCAACGTGCGAGCGAGTCGCGCCCGCCGCATACCGCCTACGCTCGCGTTGGAAAAACACCTTGCAGCGCGATCACGAAATTCATCACCAGAAAGGGCATCAGGTTGTTGTGCGGCTGCCCGCCACCAGCGTTAGCGAGCGCGCCCGGGTTCATCAAGGCATTGGGGCCGCCTGCGTGGTATTCAGCAGTCAAGGGGCTGCCGGTCTTGGCAAAGAAGGCGTTGTTGGCGGTGGGCGTCGTACCTGCCGTTGTCTCTGCTTGCGCGACGTGATTGTGAGCCGGCAGTTCACTTGCCAGGAGAGTCACTGTAGGAGAACCTCCCGTGTCGCCGACGCTTCGAGGTGTTAATCCCGCGCCCGAGCTGGCGTCCATTGCGACACAACCTTGAAGGTTGGGAAGCGCGAAGGTACTGGTTCCATTCCCGCCATAAAAGGTCCCCAGAAGCCAGAACAAGGCGGTGTTCTGTTCGATGGACATGATGTTCTCCTAATTTCGCGATGGGAAAATGCCGACCAACGCGATGCAGTAATTCACGACCAGGTATGGTTGCATATTGTTATGCGGCTGGCTGCTGCTGCCCCCGGACGTAGTGATGCTGCCTGGACTCATTTGGCCACTCGGCGTCGTTTTGCCGTAAGGCGATGTAATGGACGTCCCGGGCCCAGCTATTGCCCCCAGGATTTTGCGTCGATGCTGCGTATCGAAGCCCGAGAGCGTAGCCGCAAAGATCTAGCGGCCCAACCCGGCGTTGCAGCCGAAACGAATCAGCTGCGCGGCCTGTTGTAACTGCACGCCAAGCGCAGTAGCTGGAAACGCCGTGCGCAGGGTCGTGCCCCGCATTCCTCGCCGAACTTCCTGGCCGCCAATAGCGCTATCCGGATAGATCGCCGTCAATCCGCTCTCGAAGCTGACGAAGCATTGATTCAATGCGGAGACGCCCAATCGCGCGTCCCGAGCCGGCCATCCAGGAACCATGTGCCCGCCCGGCAGGTACGCCATCGAATGATCGAAATGCTCCCCAAAGTCTCTTGGCATGATGACGCCGCCCAATCCCATGGATTTATTCACAGGACTGTCCAACATACCGACATTGGATACCACCGCAAGAGTTTTGGAAAAGAAGAGATTATGTAATCCACTCAATACCGGATGAAATCCGAAATGTTCCTGACTGCGCGCGGGCCGTTACCCCTAATAAGTCGCCTGCATGGATCGCTAACGAGCTACGCGCTTGTGCATATGACTGGTATTGTGTTTCCCAGGGACACGAACATGTTGTTGCTATCGTTACCGCCGACAAGATAAATAGCAACTAAAACGCGATCGCCCGCGGCGGATGGCCGACGGGTTTGCCCATTCGCTCGTTGCTCGGTGAACTTCGCTATGCTTCCGGTTGCGCCAAACGTCGCGAGCGTACGGACGCCGAGCTGAAATAATCCTCGCCGCGTCGGGCCGTTACATTCACGTGACATATTTCCTCCGCGCTACCCCGCCGATCACTCCAGTCAAGGAGCTTCGAGCGAATGGGCGGGTCTTCACACTGTCACAGGTTTCGGGTTTGAATCCCATGGTGTGGCTAATCAAACGAATTCATTTCGTCTTGATCTTCACGGTGGTTGCATCGGCCTTCTCCCCGCCACCGCTTCCGGCACACCACTGTTCGGGCTCGCGGCCTCCGCAAGCGGCGACGAGCTGTTCGAGCTTGATTTGTCCGGCCCGCTCAACGCGATCATCCTAGGGACGAACGTGTCGATTAGCGGCGTAGGATTAACTTACAATGACGGTTTTTATACCTTCGACTCAACCGTCAATGATTTGCAGCAATTGAGTTTAACGGACGGAAGCTCCGTGGCCACCAATGTCGGATTCGGCCGAAGCAGCGTTATTTCCGCGGGAGGACTTGTTAATTACCAAGGCACTTATTATCTGGCCAGTGGCGCGGATGATTCCGGTAATTCGAATGCCGGGAGTTATTACCAATTGAATACCACGACAAACAGCAATACGATTTTGCAGCCGAGTATTGCCCTGAACACGTCGTCCATCGGAGGGACCGGCGGGTATATGGGCTTAGCCTCCAAATGGAACCGGAACGTTCTACGCGCTCAGCACGGACGCCAGCGGCGTGTACAGCGTGAATCCCTCGACTGGAGCGGTCACGTTCCTGTTCGCCACCAAACTTTCAGCCGGCTACACTGGCAGTGTCGCCTTCCCTTGGAACGATCCCACGGACCTGTACGCCATCCTCGGCAATTTTTCGACTCCGCAGAATCACCGTTTTGATCTCAAGCTCAACACCCAGTCCGTCATCGATATGGGGGTGATCAACAACCTCGATGACGGCAGCGGTGACTTCTTTCCGGTCACTGGTCTGACATCAGTTCCTGAACCCGCGACCGAAGTGCTTGTCGGCGGTGCGTTAGTCCTTCTGGCTCTCGCGGGCCGCCGTACGATTCTTAAGAAATAACGCTCGAGCAAGTTGCGGTTTCCGACTGAAGTGCGGTCACCACGGCCGCGCCGTAAATATCCTCCACCGAGCATCCGCGTGACAGGTCATTCATGGGTCTTGCCAATCCTTGCAGAAAGGGTCCGTAGGCGGCTGCGCCACCCAGGCGCTCAACCAGCTTGTAGGCGATGTTGGCGCTACCCAGATCCGGAAAAATAAGCGTATTGGCCTGCCCGCCTACGCTCGATCCAGGAGCTTTGGAGACCGCGATCGCCGGAACCAGCGCGGCGTCGCCTTGCAGTTCTCCGTCCACATCGAGATCGGGGGCGCACTCACGCAGAATGCCCAAAGCCTCCGCCATCTTCGCCGCGAAGGGATGCTGGGCACTGCCCTTCGTGGAAAACGAGAGCAATGCCACTTTGGGCTCGGCGCCGATAACGGTTTGGGTCGAGCGCGCGGTGGCCAGGGCAATCTGCGCGACCTCGTCGGCCGAAGGATCGACCGTGATCGCACAGTCCGCAAACGCGAGAGTCCCGTCGTGACCGAAGGTTCGATCTTCAACACACATGAAGAAGACTCCGGAGACGTTTCGAATGCCGGGCGCGGGGCCAATCGATTGCAGCGCAGCGCGCACCGTTTCGGCCGTCGTGTTCACCGCTCCGCCTACTGCTCCGTCGGCGTCTCCCGCAGCCACCATCAACGCCGCCCTGTAGAGCGGCTGGCGGGCGATCTCCGCCGCCTCGACCTGCGTCACGCCTTTGGCTCGGCGGCGTTCGAAAAAGATAGCCGCATAACGTTCGTTCCCGCTGTCGTTGGGGAGCGTTGGGGGTAGTAAAATGGGCTCGATAAGGCGATCCTGAGTGAGCCGCCGGGCGGCTTCCTGCACTCTCGGATCGTCACCTTCCGGAAAGACCACTCGCTTTCGGCCGGGGAAACGCCGCAAACGCTCCACTTGTCGCGCAAGGAAGAGCGTCGCGGATTCAGGGAAGGGCATTGCTGCATAGATTGTAGCCCGACGGCAATGAAGTTCTTGACCACCGTAGCGTTCAAGCGTATGATTGAATCATACGTATGATTGAACGGATGGATACCAAGTCCAAAATTCTGGATGTCGCTGAGAATCTCTTTGGAAACTATGGGTTTGAGGCGACTTCCTTGCGGGATATCACGGCGAAGGCCCAGGTAAACCTGGCAGCAGTCAACTATCACTTCCAGTCGAAAGACAGTCTGATCGATGCAGTTATTGAGCGACGAATCGCGCCGGTGAATCGCCGCCGCCTGGAAATGCTGGATGCCGCTGGACCGAATCCGACGGTGGAGCAGATCGCCGAGGCGTTTATCGCGCCAGTCATCGAGCGGGACCCTTCGCCCATCACGGCGCTGATGGGGCGAATCCTCTCCACGCCTGATCAATTCATTACGCGGGTGTTTAAGAAGCATCTGGTGGTAGTCGCTCAGCGATTCACGGACGCGATCGGCCAAGCGTTACCCGAATTGAGCCCGGCCGAAAGACTGTGGAGGATGCACTTTATGGGAGGAGCGATGGCCCATGTATTGGGTTGGTCGCACTTGCTTCCGGAACTCACGGGCGGGCTGTGCGACGCATCCGATCGGAAAGCAGTGACCGCGCGGTTGGTACGCTTCCTGGCGGCAGGGCTGCGTGCGCCGGAGGGGAATTGATATGACCATAACGCAAGCCCGTTACTCGTCCGGCATTCTTCGCCGTTCACCGGCTGTCGGAAGCGCTTGCGCTGCCGGTAATTTATCTTCATCTGAGAGGTAGCATGCGAGTACCGATCATCGTCCTGACCTTCGCAAGCCTGGGACTTGTCCACGCCGAGCCGGTGGCCGTCGAGGGCACACTGTCATTGAGCTTGAAGCGTGCGGTGGAAATTGCGCTGACGCCGGATGGGAGTCCGCGCGTCGCTCTCGCGGTCGAGTCCGTCAAGCAGGCGGAATCCCGCAAAGCGCAGTCGCGTGGGGCGCTTCTGCCGGACATCGAGTCGTCGGTCAACGACCAAAGGGAAACGGAGAACCTGCGGGCTTTCGGATTCAACTTCAAGATCCCGATTCCCGGCTTCAGTTTTCCGAACATCGTCGGTCCCTTTTCCATTTTCGACGCGCGGGCGACCGCTTCACAGAACGTATTCGACTTCAGCACGATTCGCCGTTACCAGGCCTCGAAAGTCGACGTCGCCGTGGCCGAAACGGATTTTGATACTACCAAGAATCAAGTGAGCGACCAGGTGGCGCGCGCCTACCTGACGACATTGCGCTCGGACGCCGCCCTCGAAACGGCACGAGCGAACGTGGAGCTTTCTAGGGCTCTCTTGAAACAAGCGCAACAGGTGAAGGATGCAGGCACAGGAACCGGGATTGAGGTAACGCGCGCCGACGTGCAGCTTGCCAATGACCGGCAGAAGCTGGTAGTAGCCGAGAACGATCGCCGCCGGGCTGGACTGAATTTGCTCCGGGCCATGGGCTTGAATCTGGATGCGAACATCGAGCTGACCGACAAACTCTCGTATCAGCCCATCGAGTTGGGATCGTTGGAAGACGCGTTAACCGCCGCCCGAAATACCCGGCCGGAGTTCAAGGCGCAGAAGCAGCGTGAGCAATCAGCGCAACTGACTTATGGCGCGGTCAAGGCGGAGAGGTATCCGTCGGTCGGCGCGTCCGCCAATTACGGAACCATTGGCAGCGAATTGATCGGTGCGCAGCCCACCTACCTCTACGGCTTGTCTGTGAAGGTTCCCATATTCGATGGCGGGCGCCGCGATTTCCGGCGCGCGGAGAGCCTCTCGCAGTTCCGGCAGGAGCAGACTCGAACGCGAGATGTGAAGGAACAAATCGAGCTGGACGTACGGCTGGCGTTCGACAGCATCCGTTCGGCCGCGGACGAAGTCGCAACCGCGCGGGAGGGGGTCCAGCTCGCGGATCAGGAGCTGGCGCAGGCTCGGCGGCGGTATCAGGCGGGCGTGACTAATTCAATCGAAGTCACCGATGCGCAAACGCGCTTGGACCGGGCGCGCGACAACCAGATTGCCGCGCTCTATGACTACAATCTGGCCCGCATCGATCTGGCCACGGCCACGGGAAAAATCAGGGAGTTCGTGACCCAATGAAAAGACCAATCATCCTCATCCTGCTGATTGCCGCGATCGGCGGCGGGGCCTGGTGGTGGCGTACGCATTCCGCCGACGATGGGACCCGCATCCTCGTCTCGGGCAATCTCGAAATGACGCTGGTGGATATTTCATTCAAGATTCCCGGACGGCTGGTGGAGCGGACGGTCGACGAAGGCGATTCGGTGAAGAAAGGCCAACTGATCGCTCGTTTGGATCAAGCCCAGCTTCAACGCCAGCGCCAGCGGGATCACGCCATCGTTTTCAGCGCCGATTCCAGTTATCAGCAGCTCCAAACCTCGATCGCGTTTCAGAAAGCCACTCTGGAGAGTGACGTGGCTGCGCGCCGCGCCGAATTGAACCAGGCGCAGGCGAAGCTGGACGCGATGCTCAATGGCAGCCGCAAGCAGGACATTCAGCAGGCCGAGGCCGCCGTCGCGGATGCCAAAGCACAGTTGGAGTTTGCGCGCCAGGATTGGGATCGCGGCCAGACTCTTTATAAGAACGAAGACATTTCCACCCAGCAATATGACCAGTACCGCACCAAGTTCGATAGCGCCACCGCCATGCTTCGGCAGGCCGAGGAAAAGCTATCCCTGGTAAAGGAAGGGCCAAGGCAAGAGGACATCGCCGGAGGGCGGGCCGATGTCGCCCGGGCGCAAGCGGCGGTTCGAACCGCGGAAGCCAATCGCCTCGAGTTACAACGCAAGGAAGAGGAATTGGTCGCGCGAAGAGCCGAAATCGATCGGTCGAAGGCTCAGGAGGGTATTTCTGAAACACAGCTCGATGATACATCGGTGTACGCGCCGATCGACGGAGTGGTGCTGATGAAATCGGCCGAGGTCGGGGAGGTGCTCGCCGCCGGTACGACAGTTTTGACCATCGGCGACCTGGACCATCCGTGGCTTCGCGCGTACATCAATGAGACCGATCTCGGCCGCGTCAAGCTGGGGCAGAGGGTAAAGCTCACCACGGACTCCTACCCCGGCAAGGTCTATGAAGGACGAGTTACGTTCATTTCGTCCGAAGCTGAGTTCACGCCCAAACAGATTCAGACGAAAGAAGAGCGGGTGAAGCTGGTCTACAGAATCAAGATCGATGTGGACAATCAGGCCCATGAGCTGAAGAACAACATGCCCGTGGACGCGGAAATCGTGCTATGAGTATCGTGATTCAGGCTGAGAATCTGACACGGCGCTTTGGTGCGCTGACGGCAGTGGACCACCTGAACCTCGAGGTTGCCGAAGGAGAAATCTTCGGACTGGTTGGTCCGGACGGCGCCGGTAAAACAACCACCATGCGAATGCTCTGCGGCTTGATGAATCCGACGGAAGGCCGCGCGATCGTGGTGGGGCATGATGTGGCGCTCCAACACGATGCGGTGAAAGATCAGATCGGCTATATGGCCCAGCGTTTCGGCTTGTACAACGACCTGACCGTGGAAGAGAACATGATCTTCTACTCCGATCTTTTCGGACTGCCGGTCCAGGAGCGGGACACACTGAGCGCCCGGCTGTTGCAGATGACCCGCATGGAGCCGTTCCGCAAGCGTCCGGGGGGCAAATTGTCCGGCGGCATGAAGCAGAAGCTCGCGTTGATGTGTACACTGCTGCACAAACCCCGCGTGTTATTTCTCGACGAGCCGACCAACGGAGTGGATCCCGTTTCGCGCCGCGATTTTTGGGCGATTCTTTATCAACTGGTGAGGGATGGGCTTACCGTGTTCGTGACCACCGCCTATCTTGACGAAGCCGAGCGCGCGAATCGTGTCGGCTTCATGCATCAGGGCAAGTTGATTCGATGCGATACCCCGACGGCGCTGAAGCATGGGCTCGAGGAGGAGGTCTACCTGGTGAAGTCGGACGATCTTCGGAGGACGCAAGAGATTCTGGAGCAGCAGCCGGGCGTGATGGTGCAGCCCTCGGGCGCGGATCTGCACCTGTTCGTGGATCACGCGGTCACGTCGCTCGAAAAACTATCTGCCATCACGCCCTTCGAGGCGCACCCCGTCCGGCCGTCCCTCGAAGACGTTTTTATCGCGCTCATGCGAAAAGAGGAGGTGGCTCGTGCCGCCTAACGGCAACGGACCGGCGGTCCACATCGACCACCTGACCAAGCGCTTCGGCGATTTCGTCGCGGTGGACGACGTCTCCCTTGACGTTCATCGCGGTGAGATTTTCGGTTTTCTGGGACCCAATGGCGCCGGTAAATCCACCACGATCCGGATTCTATGCGGCCTGCTTCGGCCCACCTCCGGGAGTGCGACGGTGGCGGGGTTCGATGTGTTCACGCAATCCGAGGAGATCAAGCGCCGCATCGGTTACATGTCGCAGAAGTTCTCGCTGTACGACGACCTTACCGTGGAGGAGAATATCGAGTTCTTCGGCGGCGTCTACGGTGTGCCCCCCCAGGAACTTCCCCGCCGCCGCGATTACGTGCTCAAGATGGCAGTGCTCGAGGACAAGCGCAAAAGCATGACTCGGCTGCTTTCCGGCGGCTGGAAACAGCGCTTGGCGCTGGGGTGCGCCATTCTGCACGAGCCCCCAATTCTGTTCCTGGACGAACCCACCAGCGGCGTTGACCCGATCGCCCGCAGAAATTTTTGGGAACTCATCTACCAGCTTTCGGCCGACGGCCACACGATCTTTGTCACCACACATTACATGGACGAAGCTGAATACTGCCATCGCATCGCCTTGATGTACGGCGGCAAAATCATCGCGCTCGGCTCGCCTCAGGAGCTGAAGATGTCTCTGGGCGAGGGACACCTTTTGAATCTCGAATCCTCGGACTTGTTGGGGAGCATGACCATTCTCGAAAAGAAGCAGGGAATCCTGGACGTCGCTGTGTTCGGGGGCGGCTTGCACATCAAAGTGGAGGACGCCGCAGCCGCGATCCCGGGCATCTGGGCCGATCTGGAAGCCGCCGGGATTCAGATCAAGGCCCTGGATTCCATTATTCCTTCGATGGAGGATGTGTTTGTCAGCCTGATTGAGAAAGAGGAGCAGGCCGCATGAACTTTCGCCGCACGCGCGCCATCGCCCACAAAGAATTTCTGCACATCCTGCGCGATCCTCGAAGCCTGGCGTCCGCACTGGGCCAGCCGATGATCATGCTGATCATCTTCGGCTGGGCTCTCAGCCTGGACGTGGATCATATTCCGACCATCGTTTATGATCTGGATCAAACCCCCCAGAGTGAGGAGCTGACGCGCGATTTCCGGGGCTCGCGGTATTTCAACGTAATCGACGAAGTGCATAGCTACCGGCCCATCGAGAAAAGCATCGACACGCGAACATGCCTGCTGGGCGTCGTAATCCCGACGGATTATTCGAGGAACCTGGCCCTCGGTAAAGAAGCGCAAATACAGTTACTGATCGATGGAAGCGACTCGAATACTGCGTCCATCGCACTCGGGTATGCGCAAGGCGTGATCGCGGATTATGCGCAGCGCACTCTACAGAACTCCCAGAGCCTTCGAACCGGAAGCGTGATGCGCGGCGGTGTCGACGCGAGGGTGCGGGTCTGGTACAACCCTGACCTGCTGTCCTCGAACTTCATCGTGCCGGGTCTGATTGCCGTGATCCTCATGATTATCGCGTCCAACCTAAGTTCCTTGACGGTCGCCCGCGAATGGGAGAACGGCACCATGGAGCAGCTGCTTTCGACGCCCGTGAGACCCTCGGAACTGGCCATCGGGAAGCTATCGGCGTACTTCGTCGTAGGCATGGTGGATATGCTGATTTGTCTGCTGGTGGGCGTCTATGCGTTCGATGTGCCGCTCAAAGGCAGCGTGTTGCTGCTGCTGGTATCGAGCTGCGTGTTCCTGTTTGGCTCGCTCGGCCTGGGAATCATGATTTCGGCCATGAACCGCACGCAGCTTACGGCTTACCAGTTAGCTACGCTGGTGTCATTTCTGCCGGCGTTTATCCTCTCGGGCTTCATTTACTCCATCAGCAACATGCCGCGGATCATTCAGGTGATCGCGCTGTTCGTTCCCGCGCGCTACTTCATGAACATCCTGCGCGGCGTGTTCCTGAAGGGCATCGGACTGGAACTGTTATGGTTCGACTTCCTGCTATTGGTCGGCTATGGAATCATCGTGTTTTACTTCGCAACCAGAAAGCTTAGGCAGAAGGTGGCCTGACTTATGCGCCAGAGACTCCGCAGGATTATTCGAAAAGAGTTCATCCAAGCGTTGCGTGACCCGCGCATGCGCGCGCTGTTGGTCTTCTTCCCGCTGATCCAATTGTTGATCTTCGGATACGCCGTGAATCTGGACGTCAATGATGCCCGGATCGCCTGGATGGATCAGGACCGCACGCCGGAGAGCCGCGAGCTTCTGTCATACTTCCAGGGCTCGGGCCGCTTTATTCTTGCGGGAATGCCGAACAGCGATGCGGCGATGCAGGCCATGCTGGACCGCGGCCAAGTGGACGGCGTAGTCCGTGTTTTGCCGGGCTTCGCGCGTGATATTCGCCGAGGCAGAACTACCAGCGTGCAGGTGCTGTTGGACGGAACCAACTCTAACACCGCTTCCATCGTATCGGGCTACGCGACCCAGACCATCGGAATGTATTCCGCCGAGGTTCTGAATCGCGAGCAAAACACGAGGCTGGTGGCCGCCACAATGGATTCGGGAACGGCTGTCCGTCCCGCGATTCCGCAGATCACAACCCGCGCCCGGGTCTGGTTCAATCCCGACCTGCGCAGCCGCAATTATTTCATCCCGGGCGTGATCGTGAACATCATTACCATCGCGACGCTCTCGCTCACCGCTATGGCGATTGTCCGCGAAAAAGAGATCGGGACCATGGAACAACTCATGGTGACGCCGATTCGTCCGGCGGAGCTGATTCTCGGTAAGACTCTGCCGTTCGTGGTGATCGGGCTGTGGGATATGTTGCTGTCAATGGGGGCCGCGCTGCTTTTATTTCACATCCCGTTTGCCGGCAGTTTCTGGCTTCTGCTGGTTTCGACCTTGCTGTTTCTGCTTACCACACTGGGTGCGGGGCTCTTCATTTCCACGGTTTCAAAAACGCAAACGCAGGCTTCGATGGCGACCGGCTTGTTTTTCCAGCCGTTCTTCATGCTGAGCGGGTTCACATTTCCGATTCGCAACATGCCCGTTCTGGCCCAATGGCTTACGTTTTTGAATCCAGTGCGCTATATCATGGAAATCGTTCGCGGGGTGTTCCTGCAAGGTGCCGGAGTAGATGCTCTATGGCCTCAGATGGTCGCACTTGGCGTATTCGGAGTGATCATCCTGGGGCTTAGTGTTCTACGGTTCCAGAAACGTCTGGAATAGGGCTCCCGGATCGCGGGACAGAGCGATGCGGGACCGGGTTCTGCCGAATCGCTCGCGCTTCTCCGCGGTTCCCGGCCCTCAGCAGGTGGCCATCGGCAACATTTTACAGTCAGAATGTTTTTAGGCATACTAGGGAAAATCCTAGTTGCTTCAAAATCCAGGTGGTGGTTACGTGGGTCCTAATCCGAACGCGGTATCGTTTGCGATAAACTGACGGTGTAGATGAATCGGAAAAGCAAGCTGGACGACGCCGCTGAGCAACTGCTGGCCATGCTTGAGCGACAGACGAAAGAGCTGCCAGCTTCAGTGCGCATGGCCAAATGGCGCGCCCTCAATTAAGGTGGTTGCGACGATCTATAATCGCGCCAACTCTTAGTCGAAGCCAAGAAGTCTTCTACCCCCTCACGAATCTCGGCGCTTCTCGAAGGATTCCCAGAGGAGTCGAGTTGGAAGTGAACCTCAATTTGAGTGATCACGTGAACAGGCTTGCCATCCAGGAGCGTTTGGCTAAAAATCCACTGTTCGGCAGCTTGTCTCGCCGCGCGTACCTGCTCTGGTGTGTTATTCTGGTTGTGACTTTTATATCACAACCTTACGATGAACGGAGCCTCAGCGAGCGCCGAGCGCCGATAATGATCAGGTGGAAGTACGGCCACCACACTCCGCTGCAATCGAACGCCGAATAGCACAGAACAGTGCCTTCAATGGCTTAGGCAATTACGCGATGCGCGTGGGCGGAACGTTAGTCGCGTTCGTCCCAACAGAATTCAGGCCGGCGCGTTTTCTAACTGCGAATCGGTCGGCGAAGGGGTGTATGAGATGAAAATCGACTACGGACCCGGGTACCGAGTCTACTTCGGTGAGGATGGAGATTTGATCATTTTACTGGCAGGAGGAGACAAAGATTCGCAGGAGCGCGACATCGCCAAAGCAAAGGAATATTGGCGGGACTACAATGCCTAAACGAACTGGCGACTACCGACGTACTCTCCTTGAAGACTTGAAAGATCCCGAGGAGGCCGCGCTTTATCTAACGGAGGCTCTCAGGGATTCGGAAGAGATGTTCCTGGTTGCATTGCGGGATGTCGCAGAAGCGAGCCAGATGGCTAGCGTCGCTAAGAGCGCTGGTATTGCCAGGGAGAGCCTGTATCGAATGTTGTCCCCTGCCGGCAACCCTACGTATCACAACCTCATAGGCATCTTTCGCGCCTTAGGGGTAGAGTTTTCCCAAGTTCGACCATCCGGCAACGGCTTGACGAAGAAACGCGAGCCGCGCCGAAAACGGAAATCCTGAGGCACGTTGAATTGCGGCACGGCTGGTACACTCTCTAGTATGGATTCGCGCCGCAATTTTCTGGGCAAAGTTGCGTCAGGACTCGGCACTTTGGCCGGTGTTCCGGCGCGCGTGCTCGGCGCTAACGACCGAATCCGCGTAGGTTTCATCGGTGTAGGGGATCGCGGATCTGAACTGGTCCATCACGTCCGCGCGTGTCCCAACACAGAGGTCGTGGCATTCAGCGACGTGTATGTCCAGCGACTCGAAAAGGCCAAGGGCGCGGTGCCCGCAGCGGCAACCTATCTCGACTATCGCCGCCTGCTCGACGACCCGTCGATCGACGCGGTGATGATCGCCACGCCCCCGCACCTTCACGCCGAACACTTCTGCGTATCGCTCGACGCGGGTCACCATGTTTACCAGGAAAAGACGATGGCGTTTAACGTCGAACACGCCAAGCGTATGCGCACTGCTCATCAAGCCGACGGTGGCAGGCACGTCGTTCAAGTCGGTCATCAAGCCTGTTCCTTTGGGCACATGCTTGACGCCCGGAGGTTCCTCTCCGATCCGGCACGTATGGGCAAAGTTACGGCCATCGTGATGCAGATGTATCGGAACACGCCGAATCACAAGCCCCAGTGGTCACGGCCCGCACTGCTCACGCCGGATGTCAATCCCGACAATGTGTCCTGGAAGGCTTTCCTGGGCGACGCTCCGGCGCGCGAATTCGATCCGCACCGCTTCATCCACTGGCGCCTGTTCTCGGACTACTCGGGCGGAACCGTGTCCGAAAACATGTCGCAGCAGATTGGTTTCTGGTACAAGGCGCTGGGTCTGCAGATCCCCGCTTCCGCGACCATGTCCGCGGGCACTTATCTTTGGCGGGACGGCCGCGAAGTGCCTGACACGGCGAACGTGTCGCTTGAACAACCCGAGGGCCTGTTGATCAGCTGGTCCTCCGGATTCGGCAACAACCAGCTTGGCGTCACCGAGAATGTGCTCGGCAGTAACGGCACCATTGTACGCGGCAATCAAGGCCTTCGCTACATTCCGCAAAAGGTGAACCGGCCGGACGGCGTCGAGATCGCCGGCCGTTCCGCGCACGCCCCGCAGGTGCACGTCCAGAATTTCTTCGACTGTATCCGGACCGGCCAGGAACCGAACTGCTCCTTCGATCTCGGGTTCCGTGTTTCCATCGCCTGCCGCATGGCGATCGAGAGCCACCTCAAGGGCCGCACAGTGCGCTGGGACTCAAATAAGGAAGAGATCGTTTAGCTCCCGGCCCATGGATTTCGAGTACACACAGGAACAGCACCAGCTTCGAAAAACGATCCGGGATTTCGCCGAATCCGAAATCAAGCCGCACGTCATGGAGTGGGACGAATCGCAGGTTTTTCCGTTGGACGTGTTTCGTGCGCTCGGCAAGCTCGGCGTGCTCGGGGCCGTGTTTCCAGAAGAGCTCGGCGGCGCGGGCTACAACTACGTTGACTACTCGATTTTGATGGAGGAGCTCGCCCGTGTTGATCCGTCGATCGCGTTGAGCGTTGCAGCGCATGTCTCGCTGTGCGCCAACCATATCTTCCTTGCCGGGAACAGCGAGCAACGTCAGCGCTACATTCCGAAACTCGCTTCCGGTGAATGGATCGGTTGCTGGTCGTTGACTGAGCCCGAGGCCGGCTCAGACGCAGGCGGGACCCGCTCCAAAGCCGTTCGCGACGGTGATTGGTGGGTGATTAATGGAGGAAAGACGTTCACGACGAACGCGCACATCTCCGATGTTTGCGTGGCCATGGCGGTGACCGACCGCGCGGCGTCACATCACGGAATCTCGGCGTTCATTCTAGAGAAGGGCACTCCCGGCTTTAGAGTTGGCAAGAAAGAAAACAAGCTCGGGATGCGCTGCTCACCCACGGGCGAGGTTCTGTTTACCGATTGCCGTCTCCCGGCTGAGCAACTTTGCGGAAAACCAGGTGAAGGCTTTGTCGATAGTCTCCGGATTCTCGACGGCGGCCGCATCTCGATCGCGGCTCTCTCGGTGGGCATCGCTCAAGGCGCCTACGAAGCTGCACTAGGATACTCCAAGCACCGAAAGCAGTTCTCCCGATTCATTTCGGAGTTTCAAGCGATTCAATTCAAACTGGCCGACATGGCCACCGAGATCGATGCGGCTCGCCTGCTGACGCTCCGGGCTGCCTGGTTGAAGGATAACGGCCGAAGTGTGAACAAAGAGTCAGCCATGGCGAAACTCTACGCCTCAGAAGTCGCCGTGCGGGTGGCAAATGAGGCTGTGCAGGTCCATGGCGGGTATGGGTTCATCAAGGATTATCCAGTCGAAAAGTTTTATCGCGACGTGAAGCTCTGCACCATCGGCGAAGGCACCAGCGAAATCCAGCGCATGGTGATTGCGCGGCAGTTGCTCAAAAGCGGTAATTCCTAAACAATGCCAGACAGACTCGCGGAAAAAGTCCTCGGCGGAGATGTGCGCGCGCTCGCGCGTGCCGCGACCTGGATAGAGAACCGGCGTCCTGAAGCCGAGGAGTTGTTGCGGCAAGTGTTCCCGCGGACGGGGCGGGCTTTGATTCTTGGAGTCACCGGCGCGCCCGGCGCAGGCAAAAGCACGCTTTGCGATGAGTTGACCCACACGCTACGGGCAGAGGGCAAGACCGTGGGAGTGATCGCCGTCGATCCAACCAGTCCCTACACGGGCGGAGCCATCCTCGGCGATCGAATCCGTATGCAGCGGCATCACGCCGACAGCGGAGTTTTCATCCGCTCCATGGCCACCCGCGGATGGCTGGGTGGACTTGCGGCCGCGACCACGGAGATGACCATGCTGCTGGATGCTGCCGGCTACGACGTCATCCTGGTCGAAACCGTCGGCGTTGGGCAGGACGAGGTGGAAATCGCTCGTCTGGCTGACGTGACCTTGGTCGTGTTCATGCCCGGTGCGGGCGACGACGTCCAGGCGATCAAAGCCGGTATTATGGAGATCGCCGACGTGTTCGTGATCAACAAAGCCGACTTGCCTGGGGCCGAAAAACTGGAGCATGAGTTGAAGAGCTATCTCAGCCTCTCGCACCGTCCGGACGGGTGGACGCCCGCTGTGGTCCACACGGTCGCGAACGAGGGCAAGGGTATCGCCGAGACGCTAGCGGCGGCGCGCGCTTATCACGCCAGCGGTTTGACCAGGAAGCGATCCGCCGCAATCTGGAGCGGGCGTCTGCGGGAGATGCTCCGGGAGCGCTTGCTCGACCGCATTCCAACCGAAGATTTCGCTGCCGCCGGTCGCGAGATCGCCGAGCGGCGACGCGATCCGTATTCGATTCTCCATGAGTGGCTCGAGCGATTCTAAGATCACGATCGATCACCTCGGAATCGCGGTCCGCTCGCTGGATCAGGCGCTCCGGTTTTACCACGACCAGCTTGGCCTGTGCGTGTCGCTGCGCGAGACCGTGGAGCAGGAGAAGGTCCGGGTCGCGATGCTACCGCTGGGTGAGCCGCGCATCGAGTTGCTCGAACCCACCGAGGCGGATTCAGTGATCGGCAAGTTTCTGGATAAGCGCGGCGAAGGATTACATCATGTCGCGATCCGAGTCCCTGATTTGGGCGCGGCGGTGGAGCGCTTACGCTCCTCGGGCTCGCGCCTGCTCAATGAACCGCGAGCGGGCGCGGGCGGACACTTATATGTGTTCGTTCATCCAGCCTCTACGGGAGGCGTGTTGCTGGAACTAATTCAAGCATGACACCAACTATTGGAATTATCGGCGGCAGCGGGTTGTACTCGATGCCGGGTTTTGAAGCGGAAGAGGAGCGGTCGATCGAAACACCGTGGGGCACGCCGTCCGACGCTTACGTCGTTGGCACGCTCGCCGGAAAACACGTTGCGTTTCTCTCGCGGCACGGCCGCGGGCATCGCATTTCCCCTTCCGAGCTTAATTTCCGCGCGAATATTTACGGCTTCAAGGCGCTGGGTGTGGAACGCATCCTTTCTCTCAGCGCGGTCGGGTCGCTCAAAGAGGAACATAGGCCGCTGGATTTCGTGATTCCGGATCAATTTGTCGACCGGACCCGCGGCCGCGTCTCGACCTTCTTCGGCGACGGGCTGGTCGCGCACATCAGCTTCGCGCATCCCATTTGTCCGCAGCTCGCGCAGGTAGCCGCGGCGGCGTGCAACGAGGTTGGTGTCCCGTCCAAATCCGGCGGGACGTATCTGTGCATGGAAGGGCCGGCGTTTTCGACGTTCGCCGAGTCGAATCTGTATCGCAGTTGGGGCATGGATGTGATCGGCATGACCAATTTGCAGGAGGCCAAGCTCGCCCGCGAAGCCGAGATCTGTTACGTCACCTTCGCCATGGTCACGGATTATGATTGCTGGCATGAGGAGCACGACGCGGTCACCGTGGAGAGCATCATCGCCAATCTGATGCAGAACGCGCAGAATGCGGCCAAGGTGGTGACCGCCGCGGTCAAGTACATGCCGGCCACGCGCGAATGCAAATGCGGATCCGCGCTCGCCCACGCGCTGATCACGGATCGCAAGGCCATTCCGGAGGCGACTCGCAAAAAACTGGAGTTACTGGTTGGACGATACCTGTAACGAGCTGTTGGGTTACTGCCTGCGCGAGCAAGAATGGCCCGCGGAGTTGCTCGACCGGGCGCTGGCGGTAGACGAGGGCCGCGCTTTTCTATCCGCGGTCGTCGAACGGCTGGGCGATCTTTTCGAGCCGCGCTTGTGCGAAACGTACACGAAGCTGTTTACGCAGGTGATCCTGCGCGCGTGTCCGGACCTTGCCGGACGTTTGCGGCGCGTAGCTAATCCACCCGCCGCGCCCGCTTCCGCGAATCGAGTTTATGTACTTTCGCGGATCACTCTCGGCGCGGATGTGGCCGTCACCAGCGTTTTGCTCGACGCCGCAAAGCTCCGCTATCCGAACGCCGAAATCGTCTTCGTGGGACCGCGGAAGTCGTACGAATTGTTTGAAGCCGATCCCCGCATCCGGCATCTCGCTGCCCCGTACGCCCGTGAGGGATCTCTCGCGGATCGACTGCGCGCGTCGGCCGCGCTGTGGCTTGAGGACGGAATCGTGATCGATCCGGACTCACGCCTGACTCAGCTCGGCCTGATCGCCGTGTGCGATGAATCCCGCTACTTCTTGTTCAATAGCCGCGCCTACGGGCGCGATGGCACGGACAATCTTCCCAGGCTCGCGGCCCGCTGGAGCAAGGACGTGTTCGGCGTGGAAGACGCACGGCCCTTCATCGCGCCACTTCCCGCGACCGGAGATCGAGCAGACATCACGCTCAGCCTCGGCGTAGGCGCGAATCCCGCCAAGCGGCTCGGAGATCAGTTCGAGCGCGATTTGCTGGCGATGCTGGCTGAGACTGGCGCGTCGATTTTAGTCGACAAGGGCGGCAGCGTCGAGGAGCGCGAACGCGTGGAACGCGCCCTGCTCCCAGGGATGCGCACTCACGATGGGGCTTTTGCTCCCTTCGCAGCGCAGGTCGCCCGAAGCGGCCTTTACGTCGGTTATGATTCAGCTGGTGGTCACGTCGCCTCGGCGTGTGGCGTGCCGTTGATCACCGTGTTCGCCGGCGCGGTGAGCGAGCGTATGTTCCAGCGCTGGCGTCCTACGGGAACGGTGATCCGGGGTGACGATCCCGATCCGATCGGAGCGTTTCGGCGCGCGCTTACATGTACATTCCGCCGTTCACGCTGAGCACGTGCCCGGTGATGTAGGCTGCATCGTCACTCGCGAGAAAACGAACGGCCGCCGCAACGTCCTCCGGACGTCCAATGCGCTTCAGCGGAACGTGGGCCAGCATATTCTCTTTCAGTTGTTCGGACAGGGACGCGGTCATATCGGTTTCGATGAACCCCGGCGCAACCGCATTCACGGTGATGTTACGGCTCCCGACCTCCTGTGCCAGGGACTTGGTGAGTCCGATCAAGCCGGCTTTGGCGGCAACATAGTTCGCTTGTCCTGGATTGCCGGCTTGGCCCACCACCGACGAGATATTTATGATTCGCCCCCAACGCTCTTTCAGCATGCCTTGAAGCACCTGTTGCGTTGCCAGGAACGCGCCGGTCAGGTTGGTGGCAAGCACCGCGTCCCAGTCGTCCTTCTTCATACGCAAGGCGAGCCCGTCTTTGGTGATGGCCGCGTTGTTCACCAGGATGTCGACCTTGCCGGCCTGAGCGAAGGCCTGTTTGATCGAATCCGGTGACGCGAGGTCCAGTTCAACCCATGAGGAATTGATGATTTCGCCGCAAACCTGCTTCAGCTTGGTAGTGTTGCGAGCCGCCAGAATCACGCGCGCCCCCTCTGCCGCCAATGCCTTAGCACACGCGAGACCGATGCCGCGGCTCGCTCCTGTAACAAATGCTGTCCTGTTTGTCATACGATCTTCAATGATAGTCAAATTATGGCCTACACTGATTTGCGCGATTTCGTCCGCGCCCTCGAAAAGCGCGGCGAGCTCAAGCGCATCCCGTTCGAAGTCGACCCGATTCTTGAAATCACGGAGTTTGCCGACCGCAGCGTAAAGTCCGGCGGCCCGGCGCTGCTGTTCGAAAAACCGAAGGGCTCGAGTATTCCGGTCCTCATCAATGCCTTTGCCAGTATGCGGCGGATGGAAATTGCCCTTGAGGTTTCGTCAGTCGAGGAGGTCGCGGGACGGATTTCAGAGTTCCTGGAAATGCGCATGCCCGAGGGCCTGATCGGAAAACTGAAGATGCTTCCGAAGCTGGCCGAAGTGGGCGCGTTTTTTCCGAAGATCGTTTCGAGCGGTCCGTGCAAAGACGTTGTCGAGCGCGAAAAATTCTCGCTGCACGATCTTCCGATTCTCCAATGCTGGCCGCAGGACGGCGGGCGTTACATCACTCTGCCGATGGTGTTCTCGAGGAATCCCGACACGGGGAAGCGAAATTGCGGCTGCTACCGGCTTCAGATTTATGACGAGCGGACCACCGGAATGCATTGGCAAACCCACAAACAGGGCGCCGAGCATTATCGCAGCATGCGGGCGTCGGGTACCGCGAAACGGATGGACGTCGCGGTGGCGATTGGAGCGGACCCGGCAACCATGTACTCCTCGATCCTGCCGCTGCCGCCGGATATCGACGAGATGATGATGGCCGGGTTTATACGCTCCAAGCCCGTAGAAATGGTGAAGTGCGAGACTTGCGACCTCGAAGTGCCCGCTGAAGCGGAGATCGTACTCGAAGGGTACGTCGAATTGGGCGAACTTCGCCGCGAGGGTCCATTCGGCGACCATACCGGCTACTATTCGCTTGAAGACGACTACCCGGTCTTCCACGTCACCTGCGTTACGCACCGCAAGAATCCGATCTACGCGACCACGATCGTCGGGCCTCCGCCGATGGAGGATTTCTACATGGGCAAGGCCATCGAGCGCATCTTTTTGCCCCTGATGCGGCTCCAGCTGCCCGAGGTTCGCGACATCGCCATGCCGGCGGAAGGCATCTTCCACAACTTAATTCTGGTGTCGATCCGCAAGTCATATCCGGGGCACGCGCGCAAGGTGATGCATGCGATTTGGGGCTTAGGGCAGGCCATGTTCTCGAAATGCATCGTGGTGGTGGACGAGGATGTGAACGTGCAAAATGTGAGCGAAGTCGCCTGGAAGGCCCTGAACCATATCGACCCGGAACGCGACATTCAGTTTGTTCTGGGTCCGGTGGATTCGTTGGATCATGCCAGCCGCCTGGTCAACTACGGATCGAAAATGGGCGTCGATGCGACGCGCAAATGGCCGGAGGAAGGGTTTACGCGTCCCTGGCCGGATGAGATACGGATGTCGCCGGAAGTGCGCCGCCGTGTCGACGAACTTTGGAAGAAAGCGCGACTGCAATGATAAACTGAATACACACGGCGGCTGTAGCTCAGTTGGTAGTAGCGCCAGATTGTGGTTCTGGATGTCGTGGGTTCAAATCCCACCAGCCGCCCCAGACAAAAATACCCTAAAAACACCAATAAAACTGAGAATTTGTAAGATCTTGACGGCCCTGGATCGCCTCCGTGTCCCATCCGTGTCCCAAGATTGTGGTAGATTAGCCTTTCCGTGCGAGACTACCTGACGATCTACCGCCGCCACACGAAATCGTGTACTAAGGGCTACCCGCAGAACCAGCGCCTCTATGAGCCCCAAACCCCGAAAGCGTCGAGAGCAGATTGTTGTTGCCCAATCGTCGCTGATGGAGCCCTTCGCAACGTGCCAGGACGCATTCGGCGGGAAGGCACGAGCACGAACGACTGGAGCGAAGCGGCTCACGTCAAGGCGCAATGGGAAGCGTGGGGGCAGTTCACCGACCCAAACCCCAACATCGTCGTGAACCCAACCATAGAAGAGGCCGTATCAAAATTCAAAGAGCACATCACCTTCAAGAATCTAGAGAAGTCCACCCGACAGGACTTCGATCAGTTTTTCCGGCTTCGATTGTTACCGTTTTGTTCGGCGCACAAAATCACAGAGCTTCGGTTCTTTGAGGAGCCTCCCATCGTCCGTGACTGCATTAATTCTTGGCGCAGTGCAAAGAGCGGCAAGCCGCTGTCGGTGGAGACCAAGCGTGCGGAGCTTGAGCGGTTCCGAACATTTCTGACTTGGTCCGTTGCGAATGGATGGTTGAAAGCGAATCATGCGAAGGCAAAGGATCTTTCCCTCCGAACGGAACCCACGAGGAAAAAATTTGGGATGAATCCGCACGAGGAGGAGTGGGTCTTCGATGCGATCAACAGGCTCGTGGACTGTTATGGTCGGACAGGACAGCGAAACGCACAAGAGACGAGAGCCTTCTGTCTCGTTTTGCGGCACTCGGGCCTCCGAATCTCGGATGTGACGAAGCTCGATTCCACGGAAGTCGTTCCGAGAGCGAACGGCAACGGCTGGGCGATTCGGGTCATGGCGCAAAAGAAGACTAAGGATTGGGTTTACGTCCCGCTAACGGACGAAGCGTATCAAGCACTCCAAGCGCTCCCGTTCAAGGGAGAGAAGGAGGGCAAGAGGCATTGGTTCTACACCGGTAATGGCTCAATGAGGACGGCAGTAAAAACTTGGCGCAAGCGCATCACGAAATTATTCAAATCGGCGCTCATCGATGAACAGGGCGAACTGCTTCCCGACGAGTTCGGGAAACCACGTAGGTTTGAACATCACGTGACTCCGCATTCCTGGCGGCACACATTTGCGATTTCCCATTTGAACGCTGGCACGGAAATCAAAATAGTGAGCCGCTGGCTGGGCCATGCTTCCGTGGCTGTCACCGAAAAGCACTACAGCCATGCGAATCGGTCAACACTGATTGCGTTGGAAGATGCCTACGATCTGTCCACCCGTCGTCAGAAGGAAGCGAGAGCGAAAGCGAAGGAAGCAAAGCAAGCCGTAACGGTCGTTTCGATCACGAAGCGACGACGGGGTTGAGCCTTGCTCCCCTGGTGTAGCGAATAATCATGTTGCGAAAGACGCAATGAGGAATCCGGGGGTCTCCGTAAAGGATCACTCCGGGTTCCTTCATTACCCGTTCCCGCGCCGTAGCATACGAGCACCGCATGAGGGCTTGGATTTCTTTGATCGTGTAGACCCGGCCCGCCGCTGCATCCTCGATAATCTCCCGCTGAAGATCTGGTGAGAGACGTTGATATGACGGCGAAGGTGGAACAATCTGGGTTGGTTGCTCCGGGCCAAAGACGAACTGCTTGATCTTCTTACGCAACGGAATTTGCTCACTTCGTCGAGTCGATGCCGCTCACCTTACTGGGCGGCGAAACGGCTACCAGATCGAGCCCATCGAAGCCGTCGCACGGCGTTTCGCCCACGACGACCAGCCAAGTACGCCGCCGATTCGCGCTTACCCTCCTGCCAAGGCAATCCCTTTCACTCGATAAGAGCCGCACTTCCCGTTATTGTTAGGAGTCATAATCAAATCAGCCCTGTATTGTTTCGTGAGACCGCTTCGGTCTGGACCTTGGCCCAACTCGTATCCGGGTCTCCCGCTTTGACAGTCTTTGTCCAGCCATGTTCCGCCATCGCGACCTTGAGGGGGTAATCTGAGCAGTGGCCGTTGATTGTCATAGGCGGTGTCTTTTCGAAATCTCTTCTGGATGCATGGCCCCCCCGCAGATCTTGGTTCACTTGCGCCATTTCTGCACTCACAGCACCCTCCTTTACTTCATAGGTGGACCGTAGCTCGTCAAGCTGCTTCGCATCCAGGAAGCCCATGTAGCTGCAATACCACTCGCCATCCTTTTGCAGATCAAGACTTACCCATTGCGGGATGCCTGTGAAGCTGCTCAGGTCGGGGTTCACATCCAGAACCACCTTGTGCTGAATAATCTTTTCACTAAGAGTCATGGGTTTCTCCGTTCTTGGCTGGTCGACAAATCCGATCCGGTTTTGCGGGCCGCAAGAGAACCGGCCCTTCGGCACAGTCGATATCGTTTCTCTGCGTGCCTTACGTCAGAAGCCAAACATGTTTGGTCCGCCGTAGACTTTCTGCCAGTCCGATATGATCTGCCTCCGTAAGCAAACGACGGGATAGCCCCCCTTCGTCAAGGTATGGCGGATCGGCATAGATCAGTTTCTCCTCAGACCCGTGCGCGATCAATTCGGCGAAATCCAGATTCGTGATTGTCGATTCGATCTTTGAATTGTGCATAGTACGTGATTTCCTTCTTTTACCCTTTCCCTGTCGGTGGCTCAACTAGGCCCCGCATTTACAGAGTAAAGAAGGTTCGGCGGCGAAATCTCGAAAGTGTCACGACAAAGAAAATGTATCTATTTCGAAAGGACACTCTTGGTTGAGAGTTTCACCACAGAAGGATACGGACCGTCCTTATGAACGAGCCCAAAGCCAGGATAGCGGTCCAGAAATGAGGTTGACATGATCTCAATGGACTCATCGGGAATCCGGGTCATCTTATATTTCTCCGCTAAATGGCTTGCGGCTGAGATGCCATTGTCCCAGGCAAATACAGCGGACGGGCGGGATTGGCGATTGGCGGATTCGTTTATCGCTCTCGATCCAGACGCAGCGATGCTTGCAGCCTGGGTGCGAATCCTCGGTCGTTTCAGTGCCGTGAGCAATTGTTCCTGAAGCGCAGCCTCGCGTTTAGCTACCTGACCAATTCTGACCTTAAGCTCCTCCATCTCCCGAATCAATTGGGCAATCTCGCGAACCACCTTGACGGGATCGATTTCATCCGGGCTTTGTTCGAAGGCTAGGCCAGTGTGTACGCGATAAGCTCTTACAAGCGTTATGTTCGCAATGTAAACTCTCTCCTTATCAACCCACTGATTCCAGAGATCCTTCGAATGCCGCGTCAGGCTGCGCAGTTTTTGCCGAACGTCGTCTGCATATATCAGTGCCACTGGTTAAAAGTAGCACAGTCGTCGGTATATACGCATGTTGAGTCGGGCCCCTAGTGAGACAAGTACTTTCATGTTCGAAATAGATACATGTACTTGTGTTGAAGACTTCCGAGACGAAAACGCCCATCGCCTTCTACGCTGAATATAGTCAGGGCAACTTAGACCGGGCAACACGTTAAGAAACACCCGGCCACTGGCGTTTGCTCTGAAGCCACTCGTGAGTAGGAAGCACACATTTCGGAACGAGCCCAGCAGCAACGCCGATGGGTTCACCCCCAGCTTCACGGTGCTGTGCGGAGATGCCCTGAAAGTGCTCAAGACTTTGCCCACTGAAAGCGTCCACTGCTGCGTCACGTCGCCGCCGTACTACGGAACGCGCGACTACGGAACTGGGAAATGGCAAGGTGGTGATGCAAGTTGCGACCACAAGGGAAAGCCAATTCGTACTATGGCTGGATTGAGAGACGGATTCAACACTCTCACTGGTGATATTCCGTCTGGTATGAAAACCGCTGGTAATCGTGCGCCGTTTCGTGAAAACTGTGATGAGTGCGGAGCCGTTCGAGTCAAATGGGAAGGTGGTGATCCGAATTGTGATCACCTGCAAAAGAACCATCATCAAAAACAAGGAAAGAACAGTTGTGCTAACGGAAGAACCATTTTTGTGGAAGGCGCAAATCGGAATGAAACGTTCCGTAATGTCTGTGGACAATGCGGAGCAGTTCGAGTTGACAGGCAAATCGGACTGGAAGAAACGCCTGAAGAATACATCGAGCGATTGGTCGCGGTCTTTTGTGAAGTCAAACGTGTGCTCCGAGACGACGGCACGCTGTGGATCAACATTGGCGACTGTTACGCGACGGGGAATGGCGGGAACAGCACCAGCAGCGGGAAGCAAAAAAGCAATCGGGGCTCTCAAATGGAACCGCGAAAATCTCTCACGAACAAGCAAGGCAACCCGTTATTTGATCGTCCCTGCCGCGAACAGACTACTATTCCCGCTAAGCACGCACTGGCGGGTTACAAAACCAAAGACTTAATCGGCATTCCGTGGATGCTTGCGTTCGCTCTACGTGCCAATGGATGGTACCTTCGGCAAGAAAACATTTGGGCCAAGCCCTCGCCGATGCCAGAGAGCGTCAGGGATAGATGCACGAAGTCACACGAGAGTGTCTTTCTGTTCAGTAAGCAAGAGAAATACTATTTCGATCAGGCCGCGATTGCAGAACCGGCTGTAACTGCGGGGCTGATGAAAGATTTGGGAAAGAAATCACTCGCCAATTCCAACCGCAAAGATGGCGGCAACACTTTCAGACAGTCCGATACCCGTAACAAGCGAACCGTCTGGACAATCGCGGCGAGGCCATGCAAAGAGGCGCACTTCGCAGTGTTTCCTCCCGAACTACCGGAAACATGTTTGCTGGCCGGGTCGCCCGAAGGCGGCGTCGTTTTGGACGTATTCAACGGCGTGGGAACAACCGGCGTCGCGGCAGTGAAGAATGGACGATCTTACCTCGGTATCGAACTGAATCCTGACTATGTTGAGATGACGAGGCGAAAGGTGAGAAAGGAGCTTGGCATGGAAATCTCTACAACCCTGGACGGAGAGGTACAAAAGATGAACAAGACACGACGCAAGTCTCCATACGACGGCATCCCCGCAAGCGACGACGGACGGAAAGCCCCGAGCCGCTATGAATTCGCACTAAAAAACCCAATCGACCGGGACGAACATGGGCGACGGCTGATTGATTGCGTGACGTGCCCTGCAAAGCGGACGCCGGAAGCCGCTTTTGGCTTGTGCTACACATGCTACCGGCGCGAGAAGCGGGCGCAGAAGCCTAAGACACATATGCACGCACAACGGCAGCAGAAGGAGCAGATTCGGATGACCAACCTGTACACCCAGATTTTAACGGGTGCCATTGGCTTGGGAATGGACGACGAAGACATCCGGCAACTCCAGATGCTTCTTCAACCCTACCTGGACCTTGTTCCCAGGCTGTTGAACACCTCCGATATCGGTTTCCTGTTTGAGGACGATTCGGAGGACCCGGATTCTGTGAACAGTTCACAGGCGGCTGCATCATCCTTGTTCACAGGCAGTGAACAACAGACAAACGGCGGTGCTCACGGTTCACACCAGCAAGTCCGTCGTTGAACGTATTAGACGGAATGGGATGACTTCGCAAAGCAGGACGATTCACGCACAGAGTGGACTTCCTGCGATTCGTGGGCCGAGGCCGGTGGAGGACCAATCGAGCAATCAAAGTGACCCTTTCCTCTCGTTGATCGCCATCGGACGGGGTGCGTTGGCGGCGCTCGGCGCGGGTTGGGGGATTGGTTGGTGGTTGACCCGGAGGGATTTTGAGTTTTGACGAAAGGAATTCACAAAATGACAACGGATAAAGAATTGATCGCGGAAGCAATCAGCATTTGGATGCAGGTACCAGGGCGGGACATCCCGTCAGAATGACTGTGCGCCGTTGAAGTGAGGATGGGGAACGCTGGGTCGTCTTGCGGAATCGAAACGGTATCACCCATTACCAGACGGCATGGACAAACGGTAATCACTTCGGCTGGGGGCCGTGGGATAGGGGGACTGATTGGTAGAGACTGCGCT
>JBEKBK010000037.1:0-28266 GCA_050015435.1 Bryobacteraceae bacterium | reverse complement strand
AAGTGGAGGAAACCGGGTCAGATACAGAAAGAATCAAAACGAGACATCGATCGCGCTCGCCGCACGCTCAGATCATACGAACCACGCGCTTCGAGGATCGTTCTGCGCATAATTCAGGTAATACCAATCCTTGGAATCGCGGTCTGCTTGTTTCGCGAAGCGAAGCCGTGCGCTTGGATTGCGCAGGAAATCCTGAACGTCAGTTTGATAAACAAGGCCCTTGAGCAGGATTCCGCGCGCGGCCTGCCATTTGAGCGCCGGATCCTGAAAGGAGGTACTGAACTCCACCAGATCGCTCCAGCGCAAACGTGCGATTAAGTAACGCAGGTCGGTGATGTAATCCGCGTTATTGGCCCAAGTCTCGGCGTCTTCATAGTCGTTCATCCCGATGACGATCGCGGCGTAACGCCGCGCCGTCGGATCCACTGAGCGGAGCATGTAGTACCAGCAACGCGCCGTGGTGCCCGCCGTCGCGATGCTCGCGTAGGTATAGCCGGTCCCCGGCTTCATCTCATTCGCGACCTTCGGATAAAACCCCATCCGGGAGTCGCCAATCGTCAGCACCTGCCTGCGGTCGGTTACGTTACGCTTGATCTCATTCCGCAAACGTTCTTCCAGATAGCCCGTGGATGAGTCGGGATTGATCATCGCAGCGTAGAAATCGGTATCGAAAATCAGGGTTTCGACCGCGAAGAAACCGCAGAGCGTGAACAGCAGGATTCGCGTGGTGCGCAGCACGTTGTACGGATCACCGAAGAAGATAGTGTAACGCGCTGCCGATTATCCACCACATCTCTTGCCGCGGATGAACGCCGATAAATGCTGATGGAAAAAAATCGGCTTATCCGCGTTCATCGGCGTTAATTTGCGGCCAAAGATTGTTCCGGCTAGGCTTGCGATACGCCGGGCGTCAAGCCCCGTACCCGCTTCTTCCACCCATGCCAGCGCAGGCCGAGCCGATCCATGTACAGATACACCACCGGCGTGGTGTAGAGCGTGAGCATCTGGCTGAAGATCAACCCGCCCACGATCGCGATTCCCAGCGGGCGGCGCAGCTCCGCGCCCACGCCCGTTCCGAGAGCCATTGGCAGACCACCCAATAACGCCGCGGTCGTGGTCATGGTGATGGGCCGGAAACGCAGGATACAGGCTTTGAAGATCGCCTCTTCCCGGCTGATTCCCTCGCCGCGCTCCGCCTCGATGGCAAAATCGATCATCATGATCGCGTTCTTCTTTACGATTCCGATGAGCAAAATGATTCCAATGAGAGAAATCACGTTCAGCTCATTGTGCGTCGCGATCAATGCCAGCAGGGCGCCCACTCCCGCCGAAGGCAAAGTGGAAAGAATCGTGATCGGATGAATCAGGCTTTCGTACAGCATTCCGAGCACGATGTATACGGCCACCAGCGCCGCCGCGATCAAGACCGGTTCGCTCGCGAGCGACTCCTGATAGGCCTGCGCCGTTCCGGAGAAGCTTCCATGAATGCTTGATGGCATCCCCATCTGCTGCTCCGCTTCTTCGATTACCGGTACCGCGTCGCCCAGAGCCGCGCCGGGAGGAAGATTGAACGAAATGGTCGCCGAAGGGAACTGTCCCTGATGATTAACCGCCAGCGGTGCAGTATCGGATCCGTAGCTAACGAACGCGCTTAACGGAACCTGCCTCCCGTTCGCGGTTTTCAGGTAGACGTAATTCAGTCCGTCGGGATTCTGCCAGAAGGTCGAATTCGCTTCCATGACCACGTGATATTGGTTTAGTTGCGTGTACGTAGTGGATACCTGGCGTTGGCCGAAGGCGTCATACAGCGTATCGTCGATCATCTGCGAGGTGATGCCGAATCGCGACGCCGTATTCCGGTCGATGACCAGCGAGGTTTGAAGCCCCTTGTCCTGTTGATTGGTGTTGACATCGGCGAGCTGGCGAAGCGTGCGCAGCTTGTTATAGACCATGGGCGCCCACTGGTTCAGCTCGCTGACGCTTTCGCTTTGCAAGGTGTATTGATACTGCGCGCCGACGATCCTGGTGCCGATCCGAATCACTTGAATGGCCTGCAGGAACAAACTCGTGCCCGGCATCCGTGCGATTTTGGGCCGAAGTCTCGCGATCACCTGATCCGCGCTCACCTTCCGCTCGGCAGGCGGCCTGAGCGTGATGAACATGCGGCCGCTGTTCAGCGCTCCCCCGCCCCCGCCTCCCATGAACGCGATCACGTTTTCGACGGCTGGATCCTCACCGACCGTCCTGACGCAGAGAGCAACCCGGTCCCGCATCGCCGGAAAAGAGGAAGCCTGATCGGCTTGAATCTGCCCGGTAATCGTGCCTACATCCTGTTGGGGAAAGAATCCCTTCGGGATCGCAATGTAAAGGTAAACGGTGACGGCGATCGTCGCGAGCGTTACCGCCAGCATCAGCGGCTGATGCCGCAACACCCAGCGCAAAGTCCGATCGTACGCACCGAGGATGAGCTCGAATCCGCGTTCGCTTAGCCGGAAGAGACCTCCATGTTCTTGTTCGGCACGATGTTTGAGGATCCGCGCGCACATCATGGGGGTCAGCGTCAGCGAAACCAGTAACGAGATGAGAATCGCCGCCGAGAGAGTCACCGCGAACTCGCGGAAGAGGCGCCCGACGAAGCCTCCCATCAGTAAAATCGGGATGAAGACGGCGATTAGGGAAAAGCTGATCGACATCACGGTGAAACCGATTTCCTGAGCGCCCCGCAAGGCGGCTTGCATGGGCGACATGCCCTGTTCGATGTAGCGCGTGATGTTCTCGATCACCACGATCGCATCGTCCACCACGAAGCCGGTCGCGATGGTGAGCGCCATCAGCGAAAGGTTGTCGATGCTGTAACCGAAGAGGTATAAAACGCCGAAGGTTCCCACCAGGGAAATCGGCACCGCGGCCGCGGGGATCAGAGTACTTTGCGGGTTACGAAGGAACAGGAAAACAACCCAGACCACCAAGCCAACGGAGATGGCCATCGTGACCTGGGCGTCATGAACCGTTTCACGAATGTTCGTAGTGGTATCGAGCAGCACCGCCAGGTGCAACGCGGGCGGAACGGAGGCTTCCAGTTGCGGCAGAGCGGCGCGGATGCGATCGCAAGTCTCCACGATGTTCGCCCCTGGCTGGCGGAAAATGAGCATCACCAGCGAGGGTTTTCCATTGACGAATCCGGCGTTGCGGATGTCCTCGACTGAGTCGGTGACGGTGGAGACATCGGACAGCTTCACCGGCGCTCCGCGGTTGTAGGCGATGACCAGAGGCTCGTACTCCGTAGCCTTCATCAATTGATCCGTCGCATTGACCGACCAGGCTCGCCTGCCGTCCCGGAGTTCTCCCTTCGGGTGATTCGCGTTCGCGTTGCCCAAATAGCCGCGAACATCTTCCAGTCCGAGGCCGAAATTATTCAAGAGCGTTGGATTGACATCGATTCGGACCGCCGGCGGAGATCCGCCTACGATCGTGACCTGTCCGACGCCCCTGACTTGTGACAGCTTCTGCTGCAGGATCGTCGCTCCGGCATCATAGATTTCCCCGGGCCGCATCGTCTCGGAGCTGAGTCCCAGAAAGATGATGGGTGTATCGGCGGGATTGGTTTTCTTCCAGCTTGGGTTCTGCGGCAGAGTGGCCGGCAATTGACCGCGCGCGGCGTTGATCGCGGCTTGAACATCCCGCGCAGCCCCATCGATGTTCCGGTCGAGATCGAACTGCAAAGTGATGGCCGTGTTCCCGAGTGAACTCGAAGAGGTCATTTCGTTGACTCCGGCAATGCGGCCGAATTGCCGCTCCAGCGGAGTCGCCACCGAAGACGCCATGGTTTCGGGGCTCGCTCCCGGCAGCACCGCGCTCACTGCGATGGCCGGAAAGTCGACCTGCGGAAGTGGTGCTACCGGTGTGAATCGATACGCGACCGCTCCCGACAATCCCAAAGCCAGCGAAAGCAAGGTGGTAGCCACGGGCCGGGCAATGAATGGGGCGGAAATGTTCATGTGGCCCTGGTCACGAAGGGGTCAACGACTATGAGTGTAGATACACGTATCCGCCTTGTCAAGTAAAGAAATGTGGGGTGAGGAAGAGAGGGCGAGCGTAGGCCTGCCCGAGAGGCCTACGCTCGCAATAGAGGACTAGCGGCCGCCGGTCGCGGTCGAAGACTTGCCCGGATGCAGCAGGAGCTTCTGTACGCGCCAGTTCAGGATTTCTCCGACGAGAACCGTATTCTCGGCGGGACAAGCAATCTCGTGGATCCAGCCGAATTCTTTCATCTGCCGGCCGCTCTTTCCGACGTAGCCGAGCACCTGGCCATCCAGGCTCAACTTATAAACACGGCCCGGATAAGCGTCCGCGCTGTACAGGTATTGGGTTGGCCCGGGTGTGATGCAGATTGCCCAGGGGGCTCCATTTTGCCCGTCGATCTGCTCCTGCGTGAACATATTGCCCATCCACGGGTGCAATCCGGGAGGGGCCGGCACATCGATGTGGATCTGGCGTTCGAAGTTCCCATCAGGATCGAACACCTGGATGCGGCGATTGCCGCGGTCCGCTACATAAATGTTGCCCTTGGCGTCCGCCGCGATGCTGTGCGGGGTGTTCAATTCGCCGGGGGTGGTCGAGAGACCGCGAGACGAATTGGGAACGCCGAAGGACTTCACCCAAGCCCCGTTCTTATCGAACTTCGCCACGCGAGAGTTGATATAGCCGTCGCTGATGAACGAGTTGCCCTGCGTGTCCCAGGTGACGTCCGTCGGCTGGCGGAACTGACCATCGACCGGCGGGCGCGGCGGCGTCACGCGCTTCCACGCCTCCGCTCCATCATCCGAGGCCTCTTTCTTCCGCCCGAATACCATCACCACGCGCCCTTCGGGATTGAACTTGATGATCATATCCGTGCCCTTATCGATCGCCCAGATATTGTCGTCTTTGTCCGTCCTCACGGCATGCGCGAAAGCCCACGCGTACAAGTTGTGGCCGATTTCGCGGAGGTACTTCCCGTCGGGACCAAACTCCAGAAGCTGCGAAGCTGTCGCGGCGTAGGCCGGGCCGGTCGAGTTGCCGCGCGAATAAACAAAGATATGTCCCTTGGTATTCACTGCGACGCCCGATGCTTCACCAAGATGCAGGTCGGCGGGTAGCTTTAGCAGATTCGGAACCGATTCGAACGGGATTTCGGAAGGCTGCTGCGCGAACGCCGCAATGCCCAGCAGTATCATGACTCCAAACAAACGCTTCACTTGAACCTCCAGGTCAGAACGTGGTTGAAGAACGTGGGGCGGATCGGACCGCACACTTTCAATAGCGCGATTAGTTTAGCACAATGGCGATCCTTTCTGATTTCTTAAACTAAGAAGGAGTGTCCAGCGCCATTCTCACTTCGCGCCTCAACCAAGACGCGACGCGCCCGGCGATCCGTGTCCTCGCGGCCATCACCGTCTGCCATCTGCTGAATGACATGATGCAGTCCGTGGTTCCTGCCGTCTATCCGATCATCAAGACTTCCTACCACCTCGATTTCAGCCAGATCGGGATGATCACGGCGTCTTTGCAAATCACGGCTTCGCTGCTTCAACCTATCGTCGGCATCTATACCGACGCTCACCCCAAGCCCTATTCGCTGGCCATTGGAATGGGATTCACACTCGCCGGGCTATTACTTCTCTCCTCCGCCCCCAGTTTCATTGCAATTCTGGCTGCTGTGGCGCTGGTCGGCATCGGATCGGCTGTCTTCCATCCCGAGTCTTCCCGCATTGCCAGGCTTGCTTCCGGCGGACAGCACGGGTTCGCGCAATCGCTGTTTCAAGTGGGCGGCAACACCGGTTCCGCCACTGGCCCACTACTCGCGGCATTCATCGTCCTCCCGCGAGGGCAACACAGCATCGCTTGGTTTACCATCGCCGGCGTGGCGGCCATCATCATTCTGGTCCAAGTCGGTAGCTGGTACAGGAACCAACACCCGCCTGCCGCAAAACGTAAGATGTCCACAGCCCAGCCAAGCCTCCCGCAGCGAAAAGTCGCTTTGGCCATGATGGTGCTGATCGCACTCACCTTCTCGAAGTACATTTACCTGGCAAGTCTAACCAGCTATTACACCTTTTACCTCATCAGCAAGTTCCACGTCTCGGTACAAAGCGCCCAGATCCATCTGTTCCTGTTTCTGGGCGCCGTCGCGGCCGGAACCTTCGCGGGAGGCCCCATCGGCGATCGCATTGGCCGCAAGTACGTCATCTGGTGCTCGATTCTGGGCGTTCTGCCCTTTACCCTGGCCGTGCCGTTCGCGAACCTCTTCTGGACGCCGATCCTAACGGTCATCATCGGATTAGTCTTGGCCTCAGCTTTTTCTGCAATCCTGGTCTATGCTCAGGAACTGGTTCCGGGCCGCGTAGGAACCATCTCCGGCCTCTTCTTCGGGCTGGCATTTGGAGTGGCCGGGATCGGGGCCGCCATGCTGGGCCGCCTGGCCGACGCGACCAGTATCACCTTCGTTTACCAGCTTTGCGCCTTCCTCCCGGCCATCGGCCTGCTAACGGTGTTCCTTCCCAATCTGGAGTCCCCGCGAAAGCGCGGTGACCTTCTCAGGGTTTCTTCTTAGTCCTCTCGAAATTACATAACTCTTACAAAGCACAGACGAAATCCCTGGTACCGTTAAGTCGTATCCTTCACAGTCAGGAGACTCAGTGAACACAGAAATTACCGCCATTCCTCGTCATGGCATGAATTGGGCGACCACTTTCATCATGGCGTTTCTTCATATTGGAGCGATCGCAGCCCTTTTCTTTTTCAGTTGGAAAGTACTCGCCATTACCGTGATTCTGTATTGGATTTGCACCGGTTGGGGCATCAGTTTGGGATACCACCGTCTGCACACCCACCGTTCCTTCGTGGTGCCGAAGCCGCTGGAGTATTTCTTCGCGGTTTGCGGAACCTTGACGCTGGAGGGCGGCCCGATCTCCTGGGTTGCCACGCATCGGATTCATCATCAGAATTCGGATAAGCCCGGCGATCCGCATTCCCCGCGCGATGGGGCCTGGTGGTCGCACATGGGGTGGCTGCTCTGGGGCGAAACCATGCACAACAACACCCGTGCCATGGGGAAATACGCACCCGACTTGGCGAAGGATCCCTTCTACGTCTGGTTGAATAACTATCATTGGTTTCCGATCATGCTATTCACAGGCCTCTTGTACATGGTCGGCGGACTTCCCCTCGTGCTGTGGGGCACTTTCTTCCGCGTCGTGTTCGGGCTGCACGCCACCTGGCTGGTGAATTCGGCCACCCACATGTGGGGCGGACGCCGCTTCAATACACGGGACGATTCGCGCAACAATTGGTGGGTTGCGCTGATGACCTTCGGCGAAGGCTGGCATAATAACCATCACGCGCATCCGACCTCGGCGCGTCACGGGCTCGCCTGGTACGAATTCGATCCCTCCTGGATCTCGCTCAAGATCATGAGGTTCTTTGGCATAGCGAAGTCGATCAAAGTCGCCAAGTTGAACAGCGTCGTGGCCGAGCGCGAAGCCGCCTAATTCGCGCTTCAGCTAAGCTGAAGGCATGGTAGTCGCCGGACGGCGCAAATCGATCGCGTTCTTTATCGCACTCGGCGCCGGCCTGATTTCGGTCACTCTCCTCCTGTATATCGGTTCGTTTTACTGGCGAAGAGGCCTCCTCCTGCTTCTAGGCGTGTTGCTGCTCGCGCTGATCATCAGCGGGGTGGTGCTGAATACTACCTTCCTGGTTCGGGAAATCCGGCGAAACGCGCAACACGACGCGTTTATCAATGCGGTAACGCATGAACTGAAAACTCCAGTGGCGTCCATCCGGCTGTATCTCGAAACCCTGCTCTCACGTGATGTCGACGAAGGGAAGCGCAAGGAATTCTATCGGACCATGCTGGACGATAGCGACCGTCTGCTCGGCACCATCGAGCAGGTGCTGCGCACGGGACGTGTTAGCCCATCGTCCCGGAAGCTGAACCTCTCGCCCATCGATTTGGGAGCCGTTGTGGACGAGTGCATCGCGCGCGTCCGGATTCTGCATCACCTGTCCGAGGACGCTTTGATCCACCGTTCCAGCGCTCCGGTCACGGTGCGCGGCGATCTCGATGAAGTACGCGCCGCCGTGTCGAACCTGATCGATAACGCGGTGAAATATTCCGGGAACGAAGTCAAGGTGACCGTCGAAACGGCCAATGCCGGAGACAAATACGTCTCGCTGCGCGTAACCGATTACGGCGCTGGCATCCCCAAGACCGAGCTCAAGCAGATCTTCAAGCGCTTCTACCGCGTGCCCGGACCGATCGCCACGCGTGTAAAAGGGACCGGCCTGGGCTTGTATATCGTGCGGTCGGTCGCCAAGCGGCACGGCGGGCGCGCCTGGGCGGAAAGCGAGGGGCCGGGTCGGGGGAGCACATTCGTGCTGCAACTTCCTATCGCCAAATGACTCCGGGACCGGTGCGAGTTTTAGTCGTCGAAGATGAAAAACATCTTGCCGATGGGCTTCGGTACAATCTCGAGGCTGAGAGTTATCAGGTTCAGGTGGTCGAGACGGGCGAAGCCGCGCTCGAACGATTGGGAGACGCGCCGGCGTTCGACGTTGTCGTGCTCGACGTCATGCTCCCCGGGAAAGATGGCTTCACGGTGATGTCTGAAATGCGCCAGGCCGGGCAGTTCATCCCGACCCTGATGCTGACCGCTCGCGGCCATCCGGATGACATACTGAAGGGCTTCGCGGCGGGCGCCGACGACTATCTCACCAAACCCTTCGAGCTTTCGATTTTGATCGCCCGCATCCGTGGATTGTTGCGGCGGCGGGAATGGCTGCGCGCGTCCACTCGCATCGCCGCCGAAACCACCAGCCCGAAGGATCGCTTCGCCTTTGGCGACAAATCGATCGAATTCAATCTGCTCGAGCTTCGCGTCCGCGACGAGGTGTTCCCGTTGACGCTCATGGAGGCAAATATCCTCCGGTATCTGGTTGAGCACGAAGGTAAACCAGTCTCTCGCAAGAAGCTGCTCGAAGACGTCTGGGGTCTGCACGAGGATACGGATACGCGCGCTATTGACAACTTTATCGTTCGGTTACGGCGCTACATCGAAGAAGATCCGACCAGCCCGCGCCACTTACTCACGGTGCGCGGCGTGGGCTACCGCTTCATCGCTCACCCTCCAGCGTAAAAAACTCATTATGTTTTTCTAGACTAGCGCCGAAGCCTTGCACGATTTTTCAATCATGTCCACCAGCGCCCGCGCGCTGATCGGCTTGGAGATATAGTCGTCCGCGCCTGCCTCGAGACAACGCTCGCGATCTCCACTCATCGCGTGAGCCGTCATGGCAATGATCGGAATGTGAGCGCCGGTTCGTTGCTCGGCCTCACGAATTGCTCCGGTGGCCTTGATTCCATCCATCTCCGGCATCTGGATATCCATCAGGATCGCGTCAAACCTTTGGGCGCCCCATCGCGCAATAGCCTCGCGTCCATTTCCGGCGACGGCTACGTGATAGCCCTCTCTTTCGAGGATACGAACCGCGAGGCGCTGGTTCACCGCGTTATCTTCGACCAGCAGAATGTTGAGTTCCGAACCGGGCCGCACCCCCCCGGACGTGCTCCTGCGCCGGGGAAGGTTTTGGCTCCGTCTTCCGTCCGGATACTCCCTCGAGAGCTCGAATCATCGACGCGCGCAATTCAGCCCTACGGACAGGCTTGGTGAGATAGGCGGAAACACCCAATTCCCGGCACCGCGAGATATCCCCCCGCTGTTCACCGGACGTGAGCATCATGATGACCGGACGAAACTGGTCCGGAAGTTCTTTTACTTGTTTGGCGAGATCGAAGCCGTCCATGCCGGGCATGTGCAGGTCGGTCAGGACGAGAGCAAATCCACGTTCGCCGCTAGTGGGCCGCCGGAGCAAGGACAAAGCCTCCGGCACGCTTGCGGCCGAGGCGGGATTCATCTTCCATCGCCAAAGCATGTCCGTCAGAATCCGACGGTTCGTGAAATTGTCGTCCACAATCAAGACCGGCACGCCGGTCAAAGAGAAGCCGTCAACGGGCGCGCGCGCCGGAATCTCATGGGCCACCTCAACCCAGGCAGTGAAATGGAAACAGCTTCCCTTCCGCAGTTCGCTCTCCACGGAGATGTCTCCGCCCATCATCCCCACCAGCCGCTTTGAAATAGTAAGACCTAGCCCGGTGCCCCCGAACTTCCGTGTGGTCGAACCGTCGGCTTGAGAGAACGGGTCAAAAATGAGGTTCTGCTTTTCAGGCGAAATTCCGATGCCGGTATCTCGAATCGCGAAGTGTAGCAAAAGGCGGCCATCCTGTTCGGCTTTGAGCGACGCTTGCAATTCGACTTCGCCGCGCTCCGTGAACTTGATTGCGTTCCCCACCAGATTCACAATGACCTGACGCAAACGAACCGGATCGCCGACCACGTATTCTGGCAGGTCAGGCCGGAGGTCGCAGACCAGCTCGAGACCCTTTTCGTGGGATCTGAGAGCCAGAGCTTTCATCGTCTCTTCCAGGGTGTCCGGCAGATTGAAGCAGATAGGATCGAGCTCGAGTTTGCCAGCCTCGATCTTCGAGAAGTCCAGGATGTCGTTGATCACGGTGAGCAATGAATCCGCGGACGTTTTCACGGTGCTCAAAAAATCCCTTTGCTCGGCGGTGAGCTCGGTATCGAGCAGCAGCTCAGTCATACCCATCACTCCGTTCATCGGAGTGCGGATCTCGTGGCTCATGTTGGCCAGAAACTCGCTCTTGGCGCGGTTGGCCGCCTCCGCACGATCACGCGCTTCCACCAATTCGGCGGTCCTCACGGCAACTTGCTCTTCCAGGCGGTCCCGATGGCTGGACAGCTCCAAATCGCGCGACTCAATTTCAGACAACATTTCGTTGAAGGTATCGATTAGTTGTCCCAGGTCATCGTCTGCCTCTTTGATCGCCCGAACGGAGTAATTCTTGCGATCCGAAACCATTTTCGCGATACGAGAAAGGTGGGCAATGGGCTCCGAGACGACGCGCTGAAGTCTGGAAAATAGGATCAGCACGAGTGTAGAAGTGCCGAATATAATCGCCAGCACGATCCAGGCGAAGTTCCGAAGCCGGTTGCGTAGCTCCCCTAAATCCGATTCGAGATAAACCGTGCCGACGGTTTGTCCGTTGAGCTGGATGTTTTGAAACAGGAAGAACTCGCCATGTTCGAACCAGTTCCGGTTTGGCCTGAATTTCGGCAGCGATCGTGCCGTGGACCCGGGATCGCGCCGGTAAATCGCGAAGGGCCGTTGGTCCGTCGAGTAAATGACGGCCGCCACGATGTGCTCTTTGGCCTTCAGGCCGGACAGCAGCTCCTCACCGGCGAGCTGGTCGTGGAAAGTAAGCGCCGCCGTGCTGTTCGAGCCGAGGATTTTTGCCAGCACTGCCAGGTCGTTCCGCATATCTTCGCGGAATTCAATCTGCTCATACCCCAATACGGCGCTGCAAGCCACCACTAGCGCGGCCCCCACCGTCGACATAATAATCAGCCGGAGTTTGTCCTTGACCGGAAGATTGCGATAGCGCGCAGCTCCTTTCATGCGGCTATTTCCTCGCCATTTGAGCCAAGCTCAACAGCTTGGAGCTGATGCGGAGCTTACTCTGCTTGGCGGCATCCGCGTTAATTTGAAAACGCACCTTCCCCTCCTCAACCTCGAGGCTGACGACGCCCCCGCTTGAAGTGAATTCCTCCGATTCCCCGACGGTCAGGATGTAGCAGCCCTTGACTCCATCCAAAATGGCCCTCCATCGCTTCCGCTCCGACACACTGATGAAAAGAATCTGGCAGGAACTCGCGTGTTTCCCTGCAGCAATTTCACGAGTCACGATGCTGCGGCCCGCGACTTTTTTTCCCGCAACTGCTTCATCCAACGCATGGTCGAACGGATTCTGTCCTAGCACACAAATTACGATCGGGTCAGTGGCGCTCTTGAACGCTTCCGAAGGCCATTCCACAAACTTGGCAAAGTTATAAAGAAATGCCGCTTTGACCTGATATTCCTCAGCGTTCTGCTGCCCGTCCGCCACGGCAGCGAGCAGGCTCCCGGCCAGAGCGCAGCAGCGAAGAATTCTTGTGGCCCGGCTCAGAATCGCCATGTCATTTTTCCAACGACACTCCGCTCCACTTCGGTATGATCCACCTCGAACGCATTGGCAAATTCGAGATGGAGCGGCCGGAGCAGATTCTGGCCGGCAACGCTCAACTCGAGATACTCGCCGATCCTCCAGCCAAGGCGGGTATCCAAGCGGGTATAAGCGGGGATCGGACCGTCCTGGAGCATTCCCACAAAATAGACCGGGGTGTCCCAGTCCAGATTGTGGCGCAACGTCAGCGAATTCCGGACTTCAAATTGATGCTTGGGGCTGTCTCCGACCACGGCCGACGCGCTGGTGTCCTGGCTCCCCGAATCGCGAAGGATATTCATGTGCAGGAGGGTGAAGCCGGGTGCGATGCGCCAGCGATTCGTCAGGTTCCAGGTCGCGAATACTTCGCCTCCGTACGTGCGGGCGTGCGCCAGGCTATTGAGAATCAGTGGAAACACTTCGTGCAATGGTCCGGGCGTGCTCGTAAAGTATGGTGATCCTGGTTCCGCCGTTTCCAGCCGCCGGTAGTAGCCTCGAAAAGTGGAGACGTCGAGGGATACGCGTTTGCTCAACTGGGCGCGATAACCTAATTCGTAATCGCGGAGTTCCTCGGCTTTCAACATCGGATTGCCGACGACCTTTTCCACCCCGAAGCCGCCTCATCCAGTGGAAACGTGGTTACATCGTATTCGATTTGCGCGTCTTGGCGCGATGGTTGCCGGATCGCCTGTCCCGCGGATATCCACACGGTTTGGTGACCGGTCGGCGTCCATACCAGTTGCGCACTCGGTTCCATCTCGAAACCGGTATACGCGTTGTGCTCGAACTTCGACCCTATGGTGAACGAAAGGGACTTGGTCAGGCGGATCTCATCTTGAACAAAGGTGCTGTACAAGTTGTCTGTTCTCTGAGCTTTGCTCCAGGTCACGTCGTAGCCGGGAGTGAGGTTATCCCGAGTCTGACGGAAGTCAAAGCCCCAAACGATGTTGTGCTTGGACCCAACCTCGAGGTGATGTTGAAAACTCGCGTCGATGTTGTCCGAGATCTCGGTGATCGCCTCATCAACGCGGTTCAAGTGGTCGTAATAGACCTGCAGCGAGATGTCGGAGCCATTTTGAAGAGCGTGATCCCATCGCCCAACAATATTTTCACTGTCCACCTTGATCGGGTCGTTGAAGGTGGCGATCGTCGGCAAATTGTTCGAGAGCACCGTGGTCAAGGTCTGGCCTTCCCGGGTTTCGAACCAATCCCCTTGCACCGTTAAGCTGTCTTGCGGCGAAAGCGTCCAATCGGATCGAAAGCCCCCGTGTTCCCCATGCCATGCGTCCGCCGCGTCCCCACCGTTGGGCAGCGTGGACGTTTCAATATTGAAATAGCGCCCGAAGACGCGGTAGGTTCCCGAATCCCCGATCTTGCCCCCGTATTGGGCCAGTCCTTCGACGTTTTCCTCCGAGCCCGTCCCGGCTGTGATCAACCCACTCTGTGTGTCCTGAGATCGCTTGGTAATGATATTGATCACGCCATTCATGGCGTTCGTTCCCCACACAGTCCCGCCGGGTCCGCGGATGACCTCAAAACGCTCGATGTTCTCGAGGGGTACGTCCAACTGGTCCCAGTACACTCCAGAAAAGGACGGCATGTATACGGAGCGCCCGTCAATGAGCACCAGAACCTTGTCGGAGTATCGGGTGTCAAACCCCCGGATGCTAATGGCCCAGGTGTTGGCGTCGATGCGGGCCACGTTTACGCCCGGCACCATGCGCAATAAATCCGGAATATTCATCATTCCAGACCGGTGAATATCTTCCTGGGTGAGGACAAAGATGGCTGCTCCGGTCCTCGACAGTTTTTGTTCCCTTTTGGAAACCGAAGTGACCTGAACGTTCATGAGGTCTTCCAGGCTTTCCTGTGTCAGATCCGCTGCGGTGGGCGTTTGAGCGAAAACAGGGATCGCTAACCATACGGCCGCAAACAGCACACACATGCAGCGATGGGCACCGGTCGCTGTCTTCTCTAAATTGATGACGGAAATATTCGCCCGAAGTCCATCCACGTTCATAAAACAAAGCAATTGCTTAGCCGATCAGCGTTGTTTGCGAGAATATCTCCAAATAACCGCTGTACTTCCCGCACTCGTCAGAGGGAATACTACACATCATTAGGCGTTCACTAAGCGAATCTCCTGAGATGGCGTTCAATATTGAACAACAATTCCTAGCGGGCCCAATCTAGCCTAGGAAGCGCCGAGGCTCCCGCAAAAAAGAGTGCGTTATTTGACCCGGTTCTTGCTCCGCTTGATGTGAGCCAAATGACGACCGAGGCTAGTACCCGGGCCCGCGTCGTACTTCTCCTTGGGGCGCTTATCGGCCTGTGGCGCTGGGGTGTGAGCTTGGATTACCGGTGTGGACTGGTGTAGTGCGTCTCACAGATTGAGCAGTATATGAGGCGAACGCCCTCGTTCGCGCCGGACCCCCTGGTCCGGCTTTCTTGTGTTTCGAAGGAGGCCGACGAGGGCGTCGGCCGCAGACCAGGGGGTCCGCCCCACTTTCCGCACTACACCTTTCCGCACTACACGACTGGGTTGCGCAAAAGGCCGATGCCCTCGATCTCGACTTCCACCACGTCTCCGGGGCTCATCTTTTTAGTCGCGCCCGGCGTACCGGTGTAAATGAGATCGCCCGGCTCGAGCGTAATCCACCGGCTGATGTAGCTCACGATGGTCGGGCAGTCGAACAGCAGATCGGACGTATATTGTTTCTGCACGACTTCACCGTTCAGACGCGTCTGCAGGAGCAGCTTGCTGTAATCGAGCCCGGTGACGATCGCGGGCCCAAGTGGAGCGAACGTGTCGCAGCCTTTGGCCCGCCACCATTGCAGGTCCTTATGCGGGCCGTGCTGCCACTCCCGCTCACTGACGTCATTTCCGCAGGTGACGCCAAAAATCGCGGAAGCCGCTTCCTCCTGAGATACACCTTTCACCCGCTTGCCGATCACCACCACCAGTTCACCCTCATAGTGCACATTCGTGGCGTCGCGTGGAATCACGATCGGCCCTTCTGGATCTTGCAGGGAGCTCGTTGGCTTGAAGAAAACTTCGGGGCTGGTCGGCGTTGCGCGCGTGCCGATGTGGCTTTTATAATTCAGGCCCACGCACAGTATCTTGCTGGGCTCCGCGGGATAGAGAAGCTTCACCGTCGAGAGCTCGTGCCGGGTCCCGGTTTCCGAAGGAGCGGCGTGCCAGGGATCCCCGCGAAGTTCGCGAATGGTGTCTCCGTCCAGAATGCCGTGAGAGATCCCGGACGTGGATTGATAACGGATGTATTTGGTCAAGGCCAACATTGTAGCGCGCCAGACACCGGAGGAACGCGTCGCGCATGAGATAATGAACCCGTGGACGCCGACGATACCAAGTTTCAGCTCAGCCAACCGCCCGAGCTCTTCGCGCGCATCGATCAGGAGCCCGAGGCCGACGACTTTGGCGAATCGCTCATCTTCACGACCATCGATAAAGCCATTAACTGGGGCCGTAAGAACTCGATCTGGCCGATGAGCTTTGGACTGGCGTGCTGCGCCATCGAGATGATGTCGATGATCGCCTCGCGCTACGATATTTCCCGGTTTGGCGCCGAGGTGATGCGTGGTTCTCCGCGGCAGTCCGATCTCATGATTATCGCCGGCCGCGTGTCCAACAAGATGGCGCCCGTGATCCGCCGGTTGTACGAGCAGATGCCGGAGCCCAAATGGGTCATTTCCATGGGCGCTTGCGCTACCTCCACTGGCGTATTCTCAAACTACGCGCTGGTTCCGGTCAACCAGGTCATCCCGGTGGATGTTTATGTCCCCGGCTGTCCCCCGCGGCCGGAGCAGTTGATCTACTCCATCATGCTGCTGCAGAAGAAGATCGAGCAGGACACCCATGTGGTGGAGAAGGTCCTGAATCTTGCTTAGTCTTGGCTTTACGGCTGCCGGGCGATAGGTAATCCCCTAGCTCAAACTAATCGCAAGCTCGCCGATATGCTGCTTGGAGAAGCTGTTGGTGTTTCTCTCCAAGGTGGCGATATGAATGTTACTTCAATCACCAATACAGCCCCGCATGTGCACGCCCCGGCAGGGCCAAACCCCGCGGTTCCACCCAATGAACAGCAACGTTCCCTCATCCGTGCGGTGGCCGCCGTAAACGCGGCAGACGCGTTTGGCCCTGACAATGAGGTCACCTATCAGGTGGACCGCAAAGCGCACCAAATAGTGGTTCGCGTGGTGAATCGCAAGTCCGGTCAGCTCGTCAATCAAATTCCGGCAGAGTATTTGCTCCGCATGGCCGAAAAGGTAAACGGAGGATAAGAGAATACAGCCAATGGCGAACCCGGTTTATGAGAACTATCTGAAAGACGAAGTATTGAATGCCGACCCGGTCAAACTGGTCATCATTCTTTATCGGGCGTCGATGGAGGCCGTCGGCACGGCGCGGAAACACCTGGCGAATGGGTCCATCCGCGAGCGCTCCCGTCAGATAAATAAGGCCTTCGAGATGATCGGCGAGCTGCGCGGCGCTCTGAATCATGAAGCTGGCGGAGAAATCAGCGGCCGTCTCGCCGGGCTCTACGTTTACATGCAACAACGGCTGCTCGAAGCCAATTGCAAACAGGTGGATCCGCCGCTGGCGGAGGTGGAAAAGCTGCTATCGACACTGCTCGAAGCGTGGTACACCGTTCCAACCGAGACACCCGAGCGCTCGGAACAGTACGTCCCGCTGAGCTGCGCCTGCTGATTTCCGGGGTGCCGCGCTCACCGCTGTCCGCTACCATAGAGACAGCGCATGACCGAGCTCTCGCCGGCCGTATTGGTCGAAGATCTTCGCAAGCTTTACGGCAACAAGGCGGCAGTCGACGGCCTCACTTTCACGGTTCCGCGCGGATGTTTTTTCGGTTTTCTCGGGCCGAACGGCGCGGGGAAAACCACTACGATCAAGATGCTGATGGGGCTGGCCCCGCCCACGTCCGGCTCCATCCAATTGCTGGGGTTGCCGATGCCCGAACGGGCGCTCGAGATCAAGCAGCAAATCGGCCTCGTGCCGGATGAATCGCTTCTCTTCGACCACCTTACCGGTGGGGAATTCATCGAGTTCGTAGGGCGCATCTATGGGCTGGATCGAACGGTTGCCCGGGAGCGATCCAACGAGTTGCTGGATCTGTTCCAGCTCGGCGGAGATCGCAGAAAACTGATTTCGGAATACTCCAAGGGTATGCGCAAACGCGTGGCCATGGCCGCCGCGCTGATCCACCGGCCGCAGTTGTTTCTGATGGACGAGCCGTTCGAAGGGGTCGATGCCGTCGGAGCGCGCCTTATGAAGGATATCTTGCTCGAGCAGGTCCGCCATGGGGCCACCATTTTCCTCACGTCGCACGTGCTGGAGGTGGTGGAGCGCCTGTGCGATCGCGTGGCGATCATCAACGAGGGCAAACTGGTGCTCGACGGCTCCATGGACGAGCTGCGCGGCGCGTCGGAAACGCTGGAGGACGCCTTTGTCCGGGCGGTGCACGTCGAGCGCGCGGCCGAAACGCTCGACTGGCTATGAGTAGTGGAAGCAAAGGGACGGTCGCGGCGCCTGATCGCCAAAGTCGCAGCCAGTGTTTGTCTCCGCGACCCAGTCTCCGTTTTGCGGACAGGTACTTAATGTGACGCATGCAAAGGCGATCCTCTGGGCGCAGTGGCGGACGCTACGCAACTTCTACCCGCGCGGCGGCGTCGCCTGGACCGCGATCCTCGGATCCATTTGGTATGGGATTTGGACGCTGGCCGCCATCGCCATCGCCCGCCTACTCAGCAATCCCGCGAATCTAGGGACGCTGAGAACTGCCCTGCCCGGCGGATTGCTTCTCGTTTTTCTCTACTGGCAGGTAGTCCCGCTGTTGATGGCAGCCACCGGAGCATCGCTGGAACTGCGCAAATTGCAGGCGTATCCTATTCCGGTCTCCCAACTGTTTGGAATCGAAGTGATGCTGCGCGTCACAGCCGCGATCGAGATGGTTCTGGTGCTCGTGGGAATCGCGATCGGAGTCCTGCTGAATCCGCGGATTCCTGGTTGGAGTGCGCTGGCAACCCTGCTGTACCTGCTGTTTAACTTGTTCTTCGCCGTCGGACTGAGGGATCTGATCGCCCGAATCCTGGCGCGAAAACGGATCCGCGAGATTGCTTTCATCCTGCTCGTGATTGCCGCTGGATTACCTCAGTTTCTGATGACTCGCGGCCCATTGCCGACCTCCGCCATCGGCGCGTTTCTCGCTCGCGATTCTTGGATCGGCTGGCCCTGGTCGGCGGCGGCAAGTCTCATCCAGGGCGCTGATCTTGCGCGCTCCGGGGTAATCCTGGTGGCATGGACGGTCGCCGCAGCCTTGTTCGGCCGGTGGCAGTTCAGATACACGTTGAGCTTCGATCCGGAAGCGGCCGGGGCCGGCGAGACCAGCGCCACCGCCCCAGCGGGATTGAGTGAAAGATTTTTCAGGCTGCCTTCGGTTTTCTTCAGGGACCCGCTCGCCGCCCTGATCGAGAAAGAGATCCGTTTCCTGCTCCGCTCACCGCGCTTCCGTCTGGTATTCCTAATGGGATTTACGTTCGGCCTGGTGGTGTGGCTGCCCATGGCCCTGGGACGCACTAGCACGCCGCGGTCTTTCCTCGGGGACAACTACCTGACCGTGGTCAGCGTGTACTCGCTTCTATTGCTGAGCGAAGTCTGTTTCTGGAACTTCTTCGGGTTCGATCGCTCCGCGGCGCAGATCTATTTCCTGGCTCCGGTGCCTTTCTCGCGCGTGTTGATCGGCAAGAATCTGACGGCGGTGTTCTTCATTCTGCTGGAAATCTCAGCCATCACCCTGGTTTGCGCCTTTCTCGGGATGCCCCTGGATCTGCGGCGGCTGGCGGAGGCGTATTCGGTTGCCGGAGTGGTAAGCCTCTTTCTGCTGGGCGCGGGAAACGTGTTGTCCATCCACCAGGCGCGCGCTGTTAATCCCAGCACCTCGTTTCGAACGGGAGCGGCTGGACGCGTTCAAGCAATGCTCTTCGTCATCTATCCGGTCGCATTTCTTCCCGCCGGCCTCGCTTATCTTGCGCGGTGGGCGTTCGACAGCGAAGCGGCTTTCTTTGCGGTTCTGGTGATCGATTCCATCATCGGGTTGATCGTCTATCGTCTGGCCCTCGAATCCGCGATCGAGGCAGCGGAACGCATGAAAGAGAAGATGTTGACGGCGCTCTCCGTCGGTGACGCCCCCATCGCCGGATGATTTAGGTTACCGAGCCGCGACGGTAACGGAGCGGTTCCGCTCGAGTGCCAGCAACGCTTCTTTGGTAGGAAGTCCGCCGCCAAATCCCGTGAGCTTTCCATTCGAACCGATCACGCGATGGCACGGAATCACGATCGGGATTGGATTCTGGCCATTCGCAGCGCCTACCGCGCGCGAAGCCCTGGGGTTTCCCACGCGCTTGGCCAGCTCGCCGTACGAGATGGTTTCTCCATACGGGATTTCCTGCAACTGACGCCACACGCCGCGCTGGAACGCGGTCCCTTGCGGGGCCAAAGGCAGATCAAACTCTGTTCGACGGCCGCTGAAGTACTCCCGCAGTTGGCGCACCGCTTCCGCGACCGGGCCTAGCGCCGACTCGTGCCATCCCGGCTCAGGACGCCCTGGCTTTCCATCCTTCGGAAACTCGATACGCTGGACGGCCTGTTCGTCTCCGGCCACCAGCAGCGTCCCGATCGGAGTATCCATGTAGCAAAAGTTCATTTTTCTGCTCCTTGCCTATGATTGTTCTTCCACCAGTACATCGCCGCATAGGCTCGCCACGGACGCCATGCCTCCGCGTCGCGCGCGATTTCGCGCAAGTACAGATCACCCGAAGGGAACGCGTCCGGCTCGCCCATGCGCATCGCAATGTATTGCGCGGTCCAGGGTCCGATTCCCGGAAGCTCCGTGATTTTGTGTTCGAAAGTCTCTAAATCGAGCGAGCCGTCAAACTTGAGCGAGCCTCCGGCAACGGCAATGGCCAATTCTCGAATTGTTCGCGCCCTTTGTTTGGTCAGCCCGATGCTGCTGAGATCGGCATCGGCGAGCGTCTCGGCCGTAGGGAAAAGCAGGCCTTCACCGCCCGGCATCGGTGCGCCGAATTGGAGAGCTAATCTCCCAGCCAGCGTGGTTGCGCCTTTGACGCTCACCTGTTGACCCAGGACGGCTCGAACGGCGATCTCGAACCCATCCCAACATCCCGGCACCCGCAAGCCTGGGCACGCCTTCAGAACCTGTTTCAGCCGGCGATCCGTTCCCAAATGACCGCTGACCTCCGCCGGATCGGCGCCCAGGTCGAAAATCCGGCGCACACGCTCCACCACGCGAAAGAGCGCCGCTGGATTCGGATACCGGATGTGCAATTCCAGCGAATGCTTTCCAGGGACAGGCTGAACCGTGAACTCACCGGCGTGGCCCTCCATGAAAATCGTGCGGCGATACTCCTCCGGCGTGACCACTTCCACTCCAGGCGTCGCGCGCGGGGAAAGAAATTCGATCAGCGAAATCCAATCATATGGAGGGCGATAGCCCAAACGGAAAACATAATGGCCGGCCTGGTGACCGTTCGACGCCTTCGCATCGGCCTTTCGCAGTTCGCTGGGCGTGCGGCCATACAGCTTCTGAAATGTCGCGTTGAACCGGCGAATGCTTCCAAATCCTGCGGCCATCGCCACCTGCGTCATAGGAAGGTTCGTCTCGTCGATCAGGTTCTTGGCGAAATGGACGCGGCGCGTCTGCGCCACGGCGACTGGGGTCGCTCCCAGGTAACGCAGGAACAACCGGCGCAAATGCCGAGAACCCATGCCGAGACGCTCCGCCAGTGTCTCCACGCCACTGTTGTCGAGCGCGCTTTCGCCGATCAGCTTTAACGCGCGCGAGACAGTCGCGGAGGCTCCGAGCCACGCCGGCGTTCCCGGGGAAGCCTCCGGCCGGCAGCGCAGACAAGGTCTGAATCCCGCCTCCGCGGCAGCCGCTGCCGACGGATAGTAGCGCACATTTTCCGGTTTTGGCGAAGGAGCGGGACACACCGGCCGGCAGTAAATGCCGGTGGAGGTTACCGCGATAAAGAAGCGCCCATCGAAGCGCGGATCGCGCGCCAGCCGCGCCCGTTCGCAAACCTGTGTATCCAGCTCCATCGCTACCTGAGTCGATTATCACTCAGCGGACGAAGATGGACTGGCCGTTTTCGGCCTTAGTTGCTCAAGATAACTTTGCCGCTGATGAACGCCGATAAACGCAGATTGAAAAGAATTGGCTTATCCGCGTTCATCGGCGTTAATCAGCGGCCCAAGAGCGTTTTCTCGGCTTCCCATCATCCGGCGAGTGCCTGTGCGAGGTCCGCAATGAGGTCCTCGGAGTTTTCTAATCCGATCGAGAGCCGTATGAGATTCTGCGGCGTCCTCGTCGTCGGCCCTTCAATGGACGCGCGGTGTTCTGCAAAACTATGGGGACCGCCCAGACTGGTTGCCCGCGTGAACAACCGCAGCGCGGCAACGGCGGCCATTGCCTGATCACGTCCGCCTCGAATCTCAAACGACAGCATGCCTCCGAATCCTTTCATCTGTTTGCACGCGAGTTCGTGTCCGGGATGGCTCGGCAATCCAGGGTAATGGACCCGCTCCACAGCAGGATGAGTGCTCAGGAATTCGGCCACCGCGCAAGCGTTTTCGAGATGCACTCGAATCCGGCACGGCAGCGTCGAGATTCCTCGAAGCGTCAGCCAGCAATCGAAAGGCGAAGGAACCGCGCCTCCGTGGCGCTGCGCATTGCGGACTCGCTCAAAGAGATAGTTGTCAAACTTAGTCACCAGCGCGCCGCCGACCACATCGCTATGCCCGGAAATGTACTTGGTGGTCGAGTGCATCACCATATCGATGCCATGCAGGAAAGGCCGCTGCAATAGTGGCGTGGTGAAGGTGTCGTCGCAGACGCTGATCGCGTTCGCCTTCCTGGCGATTTCGGCGACGCCCTTCAAATCGGTAATGTTGAGCAGCGGGTTTGAGGGAGTCTCCACCCAGACGAGCCTGGTATTCGGCCGCACGGCGGTGCGTACAGCGTCGAGGTCCGTCATTTCGACGTAGCTCACCTCGATCGGCCACTTGCCAAACACTTTTTGCGGAACACCTCTGAACCCGTGGTAGACATCTTGCGGCGCGATCACGTGATCGCCTGGTTCAAGCCCCTGGAACAACGCCGTGACCACGGCGAGTCCCGAGGAAAGCACCGCTGCCTCTTTTCCGCCTTCGAGCGCCGCGAGGCATTCTTCGAGCATCCGGCGGTTCGGATTGTCTTCGCGCGAGTACGCGAATTCCAGAGGATACTCTCCGGACGGATCGCGCTCAAACGTCGAAGACAAGTGAATAGGCGGCGTCACGGCTCCGGTGGACCGGTCTACATGACGCCCCGCGTGCACCGCCAGCGTTTCGATTTTCATATCGTTCAGTGTCGCCTATTCAAGGACGGCGATCGGATCTAACGGGCGCGGCGCCGGCCCGTCATAAATCCAGAAAATAACTTGAAGACCCAGCTCGCGGCGATCGGCCGGAGTGGGCCCAAACGCTTTATCGAGCTCAAAGCGGATCGTTAGATCCAAGCCCCGCGGCAGTTGCCTTTCATAAATATGCTCGCCCGGCGAATTGTATTCGCATATCGGCAGGGCCTCCGAATTCACGACCGCGTGCAAACGCACGCCGCCGATCGCGTTGAAAATCGAATCGTGTAATCGAAATTGGAATCGGAGCGTTGATGTCGCAGAGGCCGCGCCCTTGATTCTCACCGAGAACACGCGTTCCGTCCATCGCCAGCTTCCGTTTTCCATCGGATGCCAGCCGCCGTCCAGATCGACGCCCGCGCCCGCCCAGGGGTCCGGCAAGTTGCTGCGAAGCATACAAAACGCTCGCTGGTCGCGATCCTGATCGGCTGGCGTCGAACCGCTCTTGTACCCGGTAGTCGCGAAATCGCAGATCTCCCAACCCGTGCGGTGCAAGATGCGTCGCAGACCAGCCTCGGAAAAGATCCAGTAGTTCGACGAGTCACGGTTCGCTTCGAGCGGATCGACCAGGTACGCGATCGGATCTTCCTCAATCGATGTTCCGTGTGCCGTCAACTGTGCGATGCGGGTGCTCAACAAGCAGTATCTGACATGCTTTGCTAAGACCTCTAAGACTCCATACGGATTCTTCAGATGATAGAGAACGCCAAGGAACAGCGCGAGCCCAAAGGTTCGCCCGCCGAAATGCACACCCGCATCGAGGTCGCAGACTTGCAGCTCCACCGACGATTGCAGCGCCATCCGAAGAGCTTGGAACCCGCGCGTCTGGTTATAGTTCGGACCCTGACTATCCAGTGCAAGTACGCGGCAGCCGTTGGATTCGAAGAAGAACGACAAATCTCCGTCGCCGCAGCCTATGTCGAGGACCGGAGAGGCGCACGCCAGCGAAAGCAAGTCCCGGCGCTCCTTACGGAGCATCCCAGCAAGCACCTGAAAGACGGCGAAGGAATCGTATGGGTACCAATCGAATCCAGCGGGTTGATTGGCGCGCTTGACCTCTTGTAATTTCTTTTGAAACTGCGTGGCCGCTCGCGCGAGCGCGTCTACCTCCACGTCAGACCGTCCACGTCAGACCGTCAGCCTGGCTGCTGGGGCGGAGTGCTCCACGGAATCGAACCACAAAGCCAGCACCAGCAGAGCCCACAGCCAGGTGTGGTTGTCTCGCCGGCCCGTGGCATGCTCCTCGATCATTCGTTCGACGAACGGGCGCGAAACGATTGACCGGTTGAGGAACGGCGCGCCCAACAGATGATCGCGAAGCATTTCGCGAAGCGGCCCGTTCAACCATTTCGCGATCGGGATCGCAAACCCCATCTTTTCGCGATGCAGCAACTCACTCGGCAGGCGATCGCCGAGCGCGCGGGTCAAAATGTATTTTCCCTTCCCGTCGCGCAGCTTGCAGGAATGCGGGATCTTTGCCGCCCATTCCGCCAGGCGATGATCCAGCAGCGGGCAGCGCACCTCGAGCGAAGCCGCCATCGACATGCGATCCACCTTCACCAGCATGTCCCCCGACAACTTCGCGGTCTCCTCGAAATACATCGCCTGCGAGAGTGCGTCCGCGTCCCCTGGTATCAGACACTCCGCGAACGTCCGGCGCAGAAACGCGGCATCGGCCGGAAGCATCCACTCCGGTTCCAGCAATTCGCGGCGCATGAAATAGGGGGCGTAGTTGCTCTGAAAATACCGCTCGAGCGGCGTCGACCGGCTAATCATGTAAAGATAGTTCTTGCCGTACGCGCCATATGGAAGCCACTCGGCAACCTGCGCCGTGAATCGCCGCAATGCCTGCGGAACGCGATCCCACTTTCTGAGATTCTGCACGATCTGGAAGCTTTCGTAACCTCCGAAAAGCTCATCGCCGCCGTCGCCGCTCAGCGCGACTTTTACATGACGCGCCGCAAACTCCGAAACGATAAATGTCGGAATTGCCGACGAATCAGCGAATGGCTCATCGAAATGCCGCACCAGCTTTTCGGTCAGCGCCAACGAATCGGGTCGGACTACAATTTCGTGATGATCAGTCGCATAACGTTCGGCGACCAGTTTGGCATAGCGAAGCTCGTTGTAGGACGCCTCTTCAAAACCGATCGAAAACGTCTTCACCGGATCGGCGCTCTGCCGCGCCATGGATGCAACCACCAGACTGGAATCGAGGCCGCCGCTCAGGAACGCGCCGAGCGGGACGTCCGCGATCATCCGCATCCGCACGCTTTCGTCGAACAGCTCCTTCAACTCGGCGCAAGCCTGCTCCTCTGAAAATCCAGCGGGCGCACGCTCGACCGGAGGCGGCAGGCGCCAGTAGCGTCCTTGTTCCACCACGCCATCGGAGTTATAAGTAAGCCAACATCCCGGCTCGAGCTTTCGAATCGCGCGGAACGCCGTATACGGATCGGGGACGTAGTTGAACTGGAAGTACAACTTCAATCCTTCCGCATCAATCTCTCGGGGCACGCCGGCCGCGGTCAAGGCTTTGATTTCGCTCCCGAAATAAAGGCCTTCCGGCAGCACCGCATAATACAGAGGCTTCTTGCCGAAGCGGTCGCGGACCAGCATCAGCCGCTTTCGCCGCGCGTCCCAAATCGCGTAGGCGAACATGCCCCGCAGACGCGCGATCCCCGCCGGGCCTTCTTCTTCATACAGATGCACCAGCACTTCGGTGTCGCTGTTGGTCTCCAGCCGGTGGCCCCGTTCGACCAGCCATCGGCGCAGTTCTTGGTAATTGTAGATCTCGCCGTTGAAGACCACCCAAACCGAACCGTCCTCGTTCGCAATCGGCTGATGCCCGGTAGCCAGGTCAATGATGCTCAGCCTGCGCATGCCGATCGCGCATCCGTTTTCGATGTAATAACCGTCATCGTCGGGTCCGCGATGGCGAATTTCGTCGCACATGGCCTTGACCACGGAAAGCTCCGCGGGCCTGTGACGCTGAAGGGTGCCGGCAATGCCGCACATTGTTTCTTCAATGTAACATTCCGGTCTCCAGATCCCCTGCACTAAACTATAAGAAACGATGCCGCAATTCCTCGAAGAAGTTGAGCGTGGGGAACGCTTCGAGTTCGGCAAGAACTGGGCCCAATTTCTCGGTTCGCTCGATGAGGGCCGCATTCAGCGCGCGGAATCGTCCTTGCGCGAAATGCTTGAGACGCCGGATCTTCGCGGTCTTCGTTTCCTCGATATTGGCTCCGGGAGCGGCCTCTTCAGTCTGGCTGCACGGAGGCTGGGCGCACGGGTGCACTCCTTCGATTACGATCCACAATCCGTCGCTTGCACCACTGAGATGCGCCGCCGCTATTTTCCGGATGACCCGGACTGGACTGTCGAGCAAGGTTCCGCGCTCGATATCGCTTACATGGATTCGCTAGGCAAATTCGATATCGTCTATTCGTGGGGCGTTCTGCATCACACCGGCAATATGTGGCAGGCGCTTGCCAACGCGGCCCTGCCGGTGGCTTCCGGCGGCCGCTTATTCATCGCTTTGTATAACGATCAGGGCACGCCCAGCCGCCGCTGGACCGTGGTCAAGCGGCTCTACAACCGCTGGCCCCCGCCGGCGCGTTTCGTGCTAGCCGTCGCCGTGCTGATCCAGCAATGGTGGAGGCGATGGACCAAGGACTTGCTCCGCCTGCGTCCCTTCGCGACCTGGCACGCGTATCGTCACGAGCGCGGAATGTCTCCCTGGCGCGACCTCATCGATTGGGTTGGCGGCTATCCCTTTGAAGTCTCCACACCCGAACAGGTTTTTGATTTCTACCGAGCCAAGGGATTCACCCTGGTCAGATTGAAGACCTGCGCAGGAACCCTGGGATGCAACGAGTTTGTGTTCACAAAGAGCACATGAGCCACGGATGAACGCAGATGAACACGAATAAACCCACTCTCTTCAATCTGCGTTTATCTGCGTTCATCCGCGGCAAGCAATGTCTTGGCCTTTTTCACCGGTGCACTCATAGTGCGTAGCTTCCGTGAGCTTACCTTCAGGGGCAGTCAGGAAATTGCCAACCTCGCATTGTGGGCAGTTCCGCCACGGCCGCCGGTGGACGCCGTTCAGGACCGGACGCATCTGCCGGATCCCTCGCAAGTGGTCGCGCGCCTCAAGGGAACGGAATATGCAGACCAGACCGTGCGCCTCGCCGAGGAAGTGCTCGCGCATCGCGTGCCTCTGTTGGATCGCGTGATCGAAACCGGCGACGCAATCGATTGGCGCCGCGACTACACCTGCGGCCGTTCGAGCCCGCTCCGCTACTTCAAGCTGGTTCCCTACCTGGATATCGCGCAGGTCGGCGACCACAAGTGGATTTGGGAGCTGAACCGCCACCAGCACCTGGTTCTGCTGGCGCAAGCGTACTGTATCACCAAACGGGAACAGTTCAGCGCGGAAGTATTCAGCCAATTAGAGAGCTGGATCTCGGCCAATCCGTTCATGCGCGGGATCAATTGGGCGAGTGCCCTCGAAGTCGCATTTCGCGCCTTATCCTGGATCTGGATCGATCACCTGTTGGGCGCGCGCATGGACCCGCTTCTGTACCGGCGCTTCCTCGCCACGCTCACCCGGCACGGCGCTTATCTCGAAGCTAATCTGTCGATTTATTTCGCGCCGAACACGCACCTGCTGGGCGAAGCGCTCGCGCTGTATGCGATCGGTCTCTTCTATCCGAGCCTGCCGCAGGCAGGCCGCTGGCGCCGCCGTGGGTCGGATCTGATGAACGCCCAACTGGATGTGCAGGTGCGCGAAGATGGCTCGCACTTTGAGCAATCCAGCTACTATCACCTGTATGCGCTCGACATGGGTCTTTTCTTCTATGTCCTGGCGGGCCGGCCCGAGCATTTGCGCCCTAAGCTCGAACGAATGGCAGAGTATCTGGACGCGCTCGCCGGGCCGGCCCGCACGCTACCTTTTCTGGGCGACGACGATGGCGGCCGGCTATTCCATCCCTACGGCCGGCGAGATACGTTCGCCCGTGCCAATCTCGCGCTGTGCGGTGTCTTATTCGATCGCCCGGAATGGATTACCTGCACGGCGGATCTCCCGGAAATCGCGGGTTGGTGGCTCGGTACGGCCTGTCTCGACCTCCGAAAGCCAGTATCGAAACCAAGAGCGTCTCGTCTATTCCCACAAGCCGGTATCGCCTCCATGGAAAGCGGTGATCGGCACGTCCTCGTCGATGCCGGAGCATTCGGGGCAGTCGGCGCGGGGCACAGCCATTCCGACACCCTGAGTCTCGTCGCCAGCGAGGAACAGGAAGAGATTCTGGTAGACGCCGGAACCTTCACCTACGTTGGCGACCCGGACTGGCGCAACTGGTTTCGCAGCTCTGCGGCGCACAATACCCTGTCCGTCGATGGTTTCGATCAAGCCGACCCGGCCCATGCGTTTCGCTGGCTGAATCCGCCGGAGGTGAATATCCGGAACTGGACTAGTTCGCCCGAGCGCGATTATCTCGATGCGACCTGCTCGTACCGGGGGTTCACCCATCGCCGCCGCGTGCTATTTCGCAAACCCGATCTTGTGTTCGTGCTCGATCATATCGAGGGCCCAG
>JBEKBK010000036.1:0-28280 GCA_050015435.1 Bryobacteraceae bacterium | reverse complement strand
TCTTATAGATCCACGTCAGCAGCGAACTGCGAAAATCGAAGCTGCCGATCGAGAAGTAAACCTTCGAGAACACTTGCTGGGCAATATCTTCGGCGTCGTTACGGTTCCGCAGGATGCCGTAGATAATCGAAAAAACCTTGGCCTGATAGCGGTCCACGATCTCGCGGAACGCGAGGTCGTCGCGAGCCTGGATGCGCCGGACGAGGGCCGCTTCTTCACCGTTCTTGTGGTCCACGCGGGTCCTGGCCCGTGCTCGTTCCCCAACTGCCGGAAAGGGAAGCGCTCCAATTAAGCCGCTCATAGCTAATGTTGCGACGCAGCCCGGCACGAGGGGGTTTCAAGCACTTGCCGCCTCTATCCGAGCAAGAAAGCATGAAAATGAGGCAGCTGTAGGGTCGCTCTTAAGGTAGCAGATCTGTTCGCCGCCGCGCCCCGCCCGTTAACCTCCGCAGACGTGGGGATTGGCGAGAAAGACGGTCCATAGTACAATGAAGGCGAGGGTAAAACGCAATGGTTCAGTTGACAGAAACTGCCGTGGTTAAGGTCAAGGAAATTCTCGGCACTCAGGATCCCAAGCCGGCGGGGCTCAGGATCGCTGTAGTCGGCGGAGGCTGCTCGGGCTTCAGCTACTCGATGGCTTTCGAGAATAGCCCTGGTCTTCTGGATAAGACGTACAGCTTTGACGGGCTCAGGGTTTTTGTTGACCAGGCAAGCCTCCTTTATTTGGATGGCGCGGAAGTGGATTTTGTGGAGTCGCTCGAAGGATCGGGCTTCAAGTTCAATAATCCGAACGTCAAGTCCACGTGCGGGTGCGGCAGTTCGTTCAGCGCCTGAAGACTGGCTAGCCCGCAAAGGGCCGATCACGGCCCTCAATCCCGAAAGCAATCGCTCGGGCCAGCCGCGATCCAGGCTCCGTTTTGCGGGCAATTACTGAGGAGCTTCGGCTAAAATAGATTGGGCTGGAGATCACTCTCCAGCCCAATTTGCTTTCGCTTCAAACTGCTAATCCTTACTTGCGCAGGCGGCTACGCCCAAAGAGACCTAAGCCTAGCAATCCCGCACCCATAAGGGACAGGGTCATAGGTTCGGGTACCGCGGCAAAACCCTCGAAGAAATCGCTGCCGTTGCTATCGTCTTTTAAGAAATAGTCCACCGGTGCCGTGTTAACGTAGCTGGATGCCGTCGTACCACTATTCGATCCCAGGGGGGAAGTGTTCAAAATCGTGCCTTCACATTCAATACCATTGAACGGTTGGCTGCAGACCGTTTCCGTAACGATATCCGTGCCTGCCGTACCAAGCGTGACACCCTCAATGCCTTGCGACGACTGGAAAGTGAATACACCATCTTCGCTGGTACCGAACATATTCGGCGTATGGAAATCCAAATTGGTCATGCTTGGATTAATGGACACGCTGAAGCTGAATGGGGTGTTCGCTGCCCAGCCGGTCGTTGCCGTGAAGACAAAATTTGAGAAAGTGACTCCGTCAACCGAGCAGCTCCCGACTCCGGTTAACGTGGAGTCGTCGGCAGCGATGGTTCCCGCAGCCGAGTCGCACAAGGTATCGCCAAACGCGGCTAGCGAGCAGAACGCGGATAGAGCCAGTATGCTCCATACCCTTTTCATCAATTTGCCTCCGAGCAATCTGCGGAACACTACTCAGGGGGTACTCTCTGCACGAGTACTATCCCCTGGTACGTAAGTAGTATACGTTGCGGTAATAATGGAAGTCAAGGTAAATCCGGCCTTCTACCAGACGCGGCGAATCTCCGATAACCTATACACCAGGAAAGACTTATTTAAACGATGAAGTGGGTCGATAGCCCCTCTAGTACCGTACCCGGGGTAGGGCTTTTGCCTTAACCCGAACCCAGGTGCTAGCCCGGTACCTCTAGACCTCAAATATGACCGTCACGAGATACTACAATCACTCAAGGGCCCTTGACACCGGGAATCCATGCTCGACAAGCTACTTACCGAACAACCACACCCGGAATCTCGGCACATTGACGAACTCCCCGTTCCCGAGATCCTGACCGTTATGAACGCCGCAGATTCTGAGGTCGCGGCTGCGGTCGGACGCGAGATCCAGCGCATCGCCCGGGCGGTCGACTCGATTGTTGCCGCTCTCGGGAAAGGAGGCCATCTGGTTTACTTGGGGGCAGGCTCGAGCGGACGACTGGGCGTTCTGGATGCTGCCGAGTGCCCCCCTACCTTCAACGTGCCTAAGGATTTGGTCCGAGGGATCATCGCCGGGGGCGCTGCAGCGCTCTCGGGAGCGGTCGAAAACGCCGAGGACGACCCGGCGTCGGGCGCGCACGACTTGATCGCCGCAGGCTTTGGACGAGGCGATGTGCTGGTTGGCATTGCCGCTAGCGGGCGGACGCCCTACGTGCTTGGCGCGGTGGCCAAGGCGCGGGAACTGGGTGCGGTTACGTGCGGGATCAGTTGTACCCCCCAATCCGAACTTTCTCATGCCGTGGACTATCCGATCGAACCTACTCCGGGACCCGAGATTCTCACGGGATCCACCCGGCTTCGCGCCGGCACCGCGACCAAACTGGTGTTAAATATGATCAGCACGGCGGTCATGATCCGGCTCGGCTATGTATATGGCAACCTGATGGTGAACGTGCAGCCGGCAAACCAGAAGCTGGAAGATCGGGCCCGGCGGGTGATTCAGCAGGCCACGGGTGTTCCCTATGATCGAGCCGCGGAACTGCTGGTGGCAGCGGGCAATAACGTTCGCATTGCTATCATTATGGAAAAAAGGCAGATCCCGAGAGAGAAAGCGGAGGGCTTGCTGGCCGCCGCGCAGGGCCGGATCGCGGACGCGCTGAGGTAGCTAAAGGAACCATGGACAAGTTCATTATTCAAGGTGGAGTCCCGTTAGAGGGCGAAATTTTGGTGAGCGGTGCGAAGAATTCGGCCCTGCCGGCGTTAGCCGCCTGTTTGCTGACTGCCGAAAAGGTAACCCTCGAGCGGATTCCGCCGGTTCGGGACATTCAGACCATGCAGAAGCTGCTCGCGCACATCGGCGCGCGCGTCACCCAAGAGGGCGGCAGCCTGACGGTCGAAGCGGCGCGAATCGATCACCCCGAAGCTCCTTATGAACTCGTCAAGACCATGCGAGCTTCGAGCCTGGTGCTGGGGCCGTTGCTGGCGCGCCGCGGCCGGGCACGAGTTTCCGTACCAGGAGGGTGCGCCATCGGCGCGCGGCCGATCAATTTACATGTTGACGGACTCGAACGATTGAGTGCCCGCGTGCGCCAGGAACATGGATATATCGAAGCGGAAGCGCCCAACGGACTTCAGGGCGCCGAATTCCGTTTCGATCGCATCAGCGTGACCGGCACTGAAGACCTGCTGATGGCCGCTGTGCTGGCGTGCGGCGAGACCATCATCCACAACGCAGCTCGCGAGCCGGAAGTGGCGGATCTGGCCACGTTGCTGATAAAAATGGGAGCGAAGATCGACGGAGCCGGGAGTTCCACGATTCGAGTCCAAGGTGTCGAGCGGCTGCATGGCGCGACGCACACGATCATTCCGGATCGGATCGAGGCAGGCACATTCCTGATCGCGGGCGCTCTCACGCGCGGGGATGTGAGCGTGACCGGCTGCGCACCGGAGCATCTCTGCGCGCTGGTCGCCAAGCTGCGGGAGGCGGGCGCCGAGGTTTCGGAGCCCGCGCCCACCAGACTCCGCGTACGCACGAACGGGAAGCTCAAGAGCGTAGATGTGACCACCGAGGAACACCCTGGTTTCGCCACGGACCTACAGGCTCAGTTCATGGCGTTGATGACTCGCGCGGAGGGCATCGCGATCATCACCGAGACGATTTTCGAAAATCGTTTCATGCACGCACTCGAGCTGATGCGAATGGGCGCCAATATCCGGTTGCAAGGACGGCAGGCGTTTGTCGCCGGATCCCCCAGCCTTTCCGGCGCGGAAGTAATCGCGAGCGACTTGCGCGCAAGCGCGTCGCTGGTGCTCGCCGGATTGGCGGCGCAAGGCGAAACCGTGATCGATCGGGTGTACCACATCGATCGCGGGTATGAGAGAATCGAGGCGAAACTGGCGGGCGCGGGTGCCCGCATCCGGAGGGTAAGTGAGTACGCCGCACAAAACGCACAACGCAGGGTTTCTGGCTCTGGTGAATGAGGCAAAAAGCCGGGTTCGCGAAATCGACGTGAATGCCTATCAGAAAATGCCTCGTGATGGGCATGTTCTGATTGACATCCGCGAAGACCATGAATGGGCGGCCGGGCACGCCGCGGGCGCGATTCACCTCGGCAAGGGCATCCTCGAGCGCGACATTGAAACCGAGATCCCGGATAAGTCGACGACGTTGGTTTTGTATTGCGGGGGAGGATTTCGGTCCGCCTTGTCGGCGGATGCTCTCCAGAAGATGGGTTATACCAACGCCATTTCGCTCGACGGCGGATGGAGAGCCTGGACCGCCGCAGGCCTGCCGACCGAATCTTAAAAGAGCTGGAAGTTATCGCCGAAGATGTCGGCCAGAAAATTCCAGATCACCAGCAGCGTGGAACCGGTGGCGAAGTACGCGACTACTTTAGCGAAACCGCGATTCATGAACTCGAATCGCAGTAGCAACGCGAATCCCAGGCCCGTGTATAGCAGGTAGGGGTTCACGCTTTCCTCGGTCATATTGCTGAACATCACCGCCACGAAATAGAAGAGCAGCGGCAGGTTGCTGTCGTATTTTTTCCGCAAGATGAAAAAGATGGACGCCAGCGCCAATGCCACGATCAGCAGCGTGGTCATGTCCGTCGGGGTGCCTTGGAAACCCATGCCCGATAATCGGCTTTCTCTGGAGGGTTCGGTAGGGCTATGGACGCCTAGAACGACCAGGAAACCGAGGAATAGCCGGTCTGGGCCCGGAAATTCTGGAGCGTCGAAAACTGCTCCTCATATCCGTAATATTGATAGCCGATGTTCCAGCGGATCTGCTTATGAAGTAATACGGACAAACGCACCTGCGGTGAGAGGAAGCGTACGGGGAAGGTCTGCGCGGCCTGAAACGTATGCAGGCTGGTGTCGATCCCGGCGCCGACGGGCGTGGCGCGCCCGTCGCCCACGTCCTGCACGTGGCTGTACCCCAGGTACAGATCGGCGCGTTTCAAGATACTGAACCGAGCCCCCAAACTCGCGGTATGGATGTTGCTGAGGTAGAGAGAGTCCTGGCCCGAAATGTCCTGGCCGTTCCCGACGAAGTAATTGATTCCGCCTAACGTATATAGGTGAAGCTTCGCGTAACTGGCGTCGATGGAAAACCACTCGTTCGCGGCCCAGGAGCCGTCCACGCCGTACTGGCGCGCCTGCGAGGCATAGCTGGTCAAGGAAGTCGAGTTGGTGTTGTAATCGGACTTCGCGTACACCGCCGTTCGGAAGGCCTTCCGCTTATACTCGATGCGTCCGCGCAACGCCTGGTAGTTTCTTTCGCTGATCGGATAAATCGGCTTGTCGGCTCGGCCGATTTCGCCATCGACGCTGATCGTCAACGGTTTGATTGGCTTCAGCCGGAAACCGAGCACGCCGGTATGCAGTTCATTGCTCTGTACGATGGGAGTGTTGTCCGGCGCGGTGAAAACCTGACCTGCATTTATCTGATCCTCGACCGAACCAATACGGCGGTAAGAGAACTCATAGCCGGCGTGCACGCCGAGCCACGGGCCCAGGCGCGCATCCACGTCGGTTGAATTGGCAATGGTCTCGATCCCCAGATATTGGAAGGGGACCACCGGCGTGGTGAAGACCCCATTCTGCTCCTGGACGAAGACCGAAGTCCCGAGCATGCGGATGTTGTAAACCGAGGTCTGATTGGTTACCGTGACATTCTTCGCCGGGAACAAGCTCAGCGTGAGATTGCCGGTGGCGGCAGGGCGTTGCGCGTTGCCTGAACTTAAGACCTGCAAGTTGGTCAGCGCGCCGCTGAACGTGGTGCCGCTCGAGAGCTCGTTGTACTCAAAAACCCGCCGCCCCGCGACGTAGGTGAACCGGCCGTTCATCGCCCACCGCTTTCCCTCGCGGAACAGCGCGACCCGCCAGTAAGGACTGGTACCGTGATAGGGCTGGCTCAAGTTGAACAAAGACAGCGTCGTCAGATCGTTCGGACTATTACCGGGCGAGGGTGCAGACAGATTCTCCGCCGTGTCGTCCTTGAAATCTTCCCAGCCGTGCGCGGCGTTCAAACGGAAACCCAGGACGTTTATCTCACCCCCAACACGATATTCGTTGGTCTCTTGCTTTATGTTTTGAAACAGCGGGAACTCATCGCCTTGGGAGTTGAAGAGTTGGATAGTAGTGAGCGCGGGGCCGTTCTCCAGATTCCGCAAATACCCGAGAAAGACCTTGACCCGGCTCTCCGGAAAGAGCGTGAGGTCGTGATCCTGCATCTGTCGCGTCGTATCCATAAAGTGCTCGCCGTTGGAGATGGTCAGAGCGGGATTGAAGTAATCGGTGGAGCGCCACGTCAGATCGTAGCGATACAGGCGATTCTTCTCGATGCGCAGGATGGCCGACTGGTATGGATCGTTGCCGAGCCCTTGGGTGGTTAGCGTAATCTCGTCGAAAAAGCTTCCATGCCCATCACGCGATTTCACATACAAGGAACTCGAGAGCAGTCGGAGGCCGTCTCCGTAATTCACGGTGCTCCGGTACATGCCTTCGTCGCCGCCCACGGCGCGCCAGCGGTAACCGAGTTCGAAGCTCTGGAGGATGTTGTAGTTTTCGAAGTTGTCACCGCGCGGGCTGCCCACCGGGTCCGGCGTGGGAGCCACCGTCTGCTGTCCCCACGCGGCCCAGGCCAACATGAAAATGGGGACGATCTTCAAACATTGCTTGCCGCAAATGAACGCCGATAAACGCAGATTGAAAAGAATTCGCTGATCGGCGTTCATCCGCGTTAATCTGCGGCTCAAGATCGCTTTTCTCGACTTTATCGGCATCCTGTTAGCGCATGAAGTACGCATCCACGTTGGATCCATGAATCTTGGGATGACAAGTGGTGCAGTTCTGATAACGCGGGTCAGCCATGTTGTGAGTAGAGTCCAGGTGGACAATGTTGGTGTCGCGCCGTCCAAATCCCGGCATGCCGTTATGGCATTCCAGACAAATCGTGGCGATCCTCGGCTCCTTCAAGAGGCGCGTGTTGGTCGACCCATGGGGTTTGTGGCAGCTCTCACAGCCCTCCACGCGAATGGCTGCGTGTTCGTAAACGAAGGGTCCACGCTTATCCGAGTGGCACTTGAGGCAGGGCTCTTCGTTCCCTTCGGCCTGATCGACCATGCGCGGCCGCGATGCCATTCGTGTGGTGGGAGCGAAGGCTCCGTGGGGATTGTGGCAGTCCGTACACTCGACTACGCCCTCATTGACGCGATGCTTGAAGGGCATCGCGAACTGCGCCCGGACAGTACTGTGGCAGCTATAGCAGAGATCCGTCTGCCGCTTGGCCAGCAGAAATTTCGGCGCGGGCGACTTGTGAATCGAGTGGCAATTGGTACAGACCACATCCTCCTGCATGTGAACGCTGCGGCGGATGTTGGCACGCGCGAGGGTTTGACCGTGGCAGCGGAGGCACGCGTCCAGGGTCTTGGCTGGACTGAGTTCAGAAAAGGCAATGATGGTCGCTTTGCCGCCCCGGGCCTCTACATGTGCCTGGCCTGGTCCGTGACAAGACTCGCATCCCGTATTTTCGGGAGCCTCCTTACCGGAGGCAAGACTTTTGTAGTGGGGATTCCGGTAAAACGTCGACCAGATATCCGGGTGGCAGGTCTTGCATACGTCACTGCCGACGTACTCCGCCGCGAAGGAAAGCGGCGCAAACACACACAGGGCTAAGTAGACCCTGAACCAGAACATGCCCCCACTATAGCTAAGAGGCCTGAAACCTGGATTGCCGAAAAGAAGCCGTCAATTCACGGCTGTACTCTTCTAAGTAACAGCCCGCAAAACGGAGCGCGGCGGCAGCGTTAGGTGGTTGAATGAGGGCGCCGCCGCGCCCTTTGCGGGCTAGCTACTCGCCGTTTCCAAACAGGAAGCTGATGCCCGCCATCGGCACGAAGTCCTGCAACCAGCCTCCGGTCTTCGCGCCCTGGTTCGGCGCGATGACCTGGTTCGGGAATGGCGTCAAAAAGTCATGCAGTTCGAGGCGCAGCAAAACGTGCTGAGAGAGTTGAGCCTTCACTCCGCCGCCGACGCTGACCAGCGGGGTCAAGTCCTGGGCCTTGGTTAGTAGGGCGACATTACTCAATGGCTGGTAGACGACCTGAGTACCCGTTCCCTGATACACTTTGATGCCCGCGCCGACAGCGACAAACGGCCGGATCTTGGAGTTGCGCGGTGTTGCGTACCACAGGAAATCATAATGAACCGCGTACGTATGTGCGCCAAACGTAGCCTGGCTACCGCCCGAACTGAGGGCCAAGTCGCCAAGTTGGTAATCAAAGCGTACTTCGCCGCCCAAATGGCCCTGGCCGGTATTGCCAAGCCAGGCGCTGCCGGCAAGGCCGGTTTGAATCGATGCGTTGGCGGACCCATCTGGAGACGTTACTGCTTCGGATTTATAAAATCCTCCGCCAACACCGCCTCCAAACTCCCACTTCTGAGCCACGGCGGCGGGCACGGTAGCAACCGCGAAACAAACGATCCCAATACGAGCGAGTGTCATAAAAATGTCTTCCTATCCGAATTAATCCACCACCCGCAATCCGACGGTGGCTGTGGTTCCGCCCTGGTTGATGGTCAGCGGGATGTTTAACCCCTGCGGAGCGCTGCTGGGAACGCTGACATTGATTTGATAGACGCCAACCTCGCCCGGCGATAAGCCTGCGTACCACACCGAAAGGTCCTGTCCACCCAATTGCACCGTGGGCGGTGTCAAAGCCGACGCCAGGGGATTGCCCGGCGAGGGCATCCCGGTGATAACCACGGGGTTCGTCTGACCCATACCGGTCAAATAGATCACCAGCATGTCGCCCCGATGAACCGGATTAGAGTCGGTGGCCAAGAGGTTATTCGACGCATCAATCACGGTGGGCAGATTCGTCTCCGGCCCGGCCACGCCGCTCAGGAACACGGCAGGAGCGGTCGGAGGAATCGTCAGATTGTAGTTGTCACTCGTTCCTCCTGGCGTGTGGACCACCAGGGTCGCGCTTCCGATCGCCTGAAATGGCATTTGAGCGTTGATCTGAGTCGGAGACACGAAGATCATCGGTATGGGTTGCCCGTTTACCGTCAGGCAGCTATTGGCGAGCGCTGTCGGCAAAGGGATCTGACTGGTAGCCAGATTGGTTGGGCTCAACTGGGTTCCGAGCACTTCAAGCAGGCCGCCCGGCGCCACAGGGGATTGACCGTCGGCCGCGCTCACTACGCTCGAAATCTGCGGTGGCGCGACGGAGGCGGCGTACGTCCACGGCAGCACAGTGATGCCCGAGGTCGTCAGAGAAATGATGGCAGCTTCGTTCGGCAGAGGCGCGAGGCTGCGCGTCCACGCGGTGTTCACCGATGGCGAAAACAGCCCGGGAGCAGCGGACGCCAGCGGGCCGGAGTTGGTGTTCGACGTGCAATTTTGGTTGGTGCCGGCCGCCGTGGTAGTGCTGCTGCAACTAGTCGTCGTGGTGGTGACCGTGTTTCCGGTGACGCACGTCTGAACGGTGGTGGTCGTTCCGTTTACGGTGCTGGTCGAGGTGGTGCACGTCGTTCCCGGGGTCGCGGTTGAGGTTGCTCCCAAAATCGGGGCTTCCACCATCGCCACCGGCTGAATCGTTACTCCGGTGGTCAAATTGACTTGCGAAATGACGCCGGGAGCAGACGAACTCGGCGCAGTCGTGTAGTAACCGCTCTGGGTCGGATCGAAGAAGGCAAATCCGGAGGGTGTGCCGGTGGAAGTGGACAGTGTTGCTCCGGGAACGCCCGAATGGTCGAGCAGCGTGTTCCCCACCATATATTGAGTGAAGCTGGACGCCCCATACGCTCCTCCTAGACTGGAGAAGTCGTGGCGCGAGACGGTGAACGTACCGGCGTTGGCGTCGTAGATCATCACGGTGCCGTCCGCGCCGGCAACCAAAATGTTGGCGCCGTTGCTCGACGACGTGACCACCGAGTCCTGGTTGAGCTTTCCGTTCTGCCACACGCCGAGCGCAGGCAGCCGTATCCCCACGCGTTCCACCAGGTCGATGTTGTCGATACCGTAGCTGCCGTCGGCTGCCGATCGCGTCACCGCCAAAATCGCATTGGCGGAAGCCGCGACCGACTGTACATAATCTTCCGGCAGGGCGACTGGTGTCTGAGCCTGCAGCAGGTCCAAATCGAAGACGCTCAGGTAATGCGAGTTGTCGCAACCGATCAGCAGATCCTGCTGGTCATAGGTGATGGCCATGCCGCGCGGCGTGGTGCAGGTGCGCAGCGTCGCGGTCTGCGTGTTGTTCGCCGAATTGAAGACCAGTACCTGATTCTTGTCCTGCCTCAAAACGTAATAGGCGTTGCGCTTCGGATCGGCCAGCAGATCCACTACTACGCCCGGAACATCAATGAACGTCCCGCGCTGGGACGGGTCCTGCGAATTCACCAATACCCGAACCGTTCGCGGCACATCCACCGAGGTCGGCGAGCTAATCGTGATGGCTCCCGTGACCGTTCCCTTCTGACTGGCGAAGGCGTTGGGATCAGCCAGGACCGTGACCGTAGCCGGCGTGATCCCGCTCGAGGGGGAAAGGCTCAGGCCCGGGGTGCTCGTCGAAACCGTGAAGGGAGTATGATTGCCGCCAGGATCACTGATCGTAAACGTCTGCGTGGTGGTGCCCCGGATGCAGAAATTTCCGCGAAACACAACGTCCTCGACCGAGGCGGTCAGGCGCGGATACGAGCTCAGGTTGCCCACCGGAAGTACCGTGACGCCGCTGTCCGAGATCGCATACATCGTGTTGTGATCACTCGTGAGTACGCTTTTCCCGGCCAGATTTTCAGGCAGCTGAAGCTGCTCTTCGACGGTAAGATTGTCCGAATCGAGGATCAGAAACACCGGGGAATTGGTATTCGCCGTAGCCGGAGTGCCGGTTACCGGCATCTGCGCATACACCAGACCGCGGGAGGAATCGATGAGCGTGCTACCCACGTTGAGCAGGCCGGACACATTTCCGAACTGCGCGGTGGTGACAAAGTTGGCATCCGAAATCCACCAGGCATAGCTCGCCAGGCTCCCGTCGTCGGCGACGCTCACGACGCGCGGTCCAGCCGGCGGCGTGGAAGTGTAAAAAGCGGAAGTGATTCCGTGGGTCGGCACGTTATAGCGGAATAACAAGTAAGGGCTGGTGCCGCCAAACCCCACAATGGTCGTTCCGTCGCGTGAGACCGCCGCCGAAGCTTGCGCGAAGCTCGGCGGGAAGGTAGAGGGTGGTTGCGGGATGGCATTAGTGGCCACCTGCGCGATGGTTTCCAATACCTGCGTGGTCCCGACCGTGGGATCGAACAGAATGAACGCCTGCGTGGTGACAACCAGAGCCTTATTATCCAAACCGAAGGCCACCGTTAGGGGCGGATTTCCCAACGCGAACGTCTGACTCGCGTAATTCGCGGTCAGATCGATGAGCGTCAAAGCGTTCGTGGGCGAAGCGGGCGCTGTGTTGTTCCCGTAGTTCGCGACCAACAACCAGTGCCCGTCCGGCGACTTCGAAATGGAGCTAGGCTGAGCCGGAACGTTAATCGAGGTTTGAACCTGTTTGTTCGCGAGCGACATCACGTCGATGCGGTTCGCGGTAAAGTTGGCGACATAGAGGACGCCACGGGGCTCGTCCAATGCCAGGTCCGCCGCCTCACCCCCGATTGCGACGACGTTGCCGAACGTGCCGGCGAACGCCGCTCCCGTCATCAGCACCACACCCGCATATGCCAATAGCCACGACTTACAAAACATACGTAAACTCCGTCCTCCGGCCGGCGCCTGGAGCGCCGGCTCTCCTAATGAATTTCTTGACGTACCTGACTTTTCTCAGGTATGAACCTGGGCCGCCCGCGTCTTTTGCTCCCGCAGTTTCGAGTCCCGGGCGAAACCTGCCTCGCGCGCCTCTAGCGGCGCGGGCGGGCACGTTCCAGCCCGGCCCCCCTATTCCGTGCCTTTTTTGCGGCGCAGCACGATGATCCCGAGAAACAGGACCGCCATAACGGCACAAACGATTCGAACCATGGAGGTGTCCATCGTCGCTCTCCTTTCCTGACAAGATTGAATTCGGCGTTTCTAGCCCCAACCTTTAGCTGAGTACTAGATGTTATTCATCATTGGAATCAATTCCCGTACGATCTTCATCGCCACTGGACCGACGGTTACGACAAACAGCGAAGGTAATATGCAAAAAAAGATCGGGAAAATCAATTTAACTCCGAGTTTCGCAGCCTTTTCTTCCGCGACCTGCCGCGCCTGGATGCGCATAAAATCGGCGTGCGCGCGAAGACTCTGCGCCACGCCAGTGCCGAAGCGGTCAGCCTGAATCAACACCGCCACCAGCTTCTTGAGATCGTCGACGCCGGTTCGTTCGGCGAGATTTCTCAGAGCTTCCACGCGGCGCTTTCCGGCCTTCAATTCCAGATTGACAAAGCCGAGCTCTTCGCTGATCTCCGGGTGCGCGTGTTCGAGTTCCTTGGATACCTGGAGAATGGCTTGATCGAGTCCCAGTCCGCTCTCGACGCAGACGACCAGCAGATCGAGCGCATTGGCCAAGCCGCGGCTGATCTCTTTCTGGCGCTTGGCCGCCAGCCGGCGTACATATTCGTTGGGCCCGAAGAATCCGACCGCGGTCGCCGCCAGAATCGCGGCAGCCTTGTTCCCCGGATCGGCGGTAGAACTTACGAGCGTTAATCCCGTGAGCAACGGCAGCGCGACGCCCAGGGCCGCCTTGGCGCCATATAAAATCTTCAAGGCATTCTCGTTGCGAATTCCGGCGCGGATCAGCCGGCGCTGCATCACCGTCACATCCTTCGGCGATTGCGGGATCAGGTTGCCGAGCCGCTTGATCAGTTCATGAATCGCCAGGCTGGGGTGAGACGGCATGTGCTCGCTCTGCTCGATGCCCCCGACCACGCGCTCCATGGCTTCCTTGGGACGCACGTACAGCTTCATGCCGGTCAGGGCCACGGCTAACGCGAGAGCGATAAAGATCGCTGCGGTCATCAAGAATGGCATGGATTAGACCTCGATATTTACGATTTTCTGCATGACCAAGTAGCCGATCACCTGGAGGGCTACGGCCCCGCCCAACATGAGATTCCCGACGTCATCCGTGAAGAAGAACTTCACATAATCCGCATTGGTGTAAAACATCAGGACCGCCACCGCGATCGGAATGCAGCTCAAGGCGGTCGCGGTCATGCGGCCATGCGCGCTTACGGAGCGGATGCGGCCGCGCAGCTTGAATCGCTCGCGAATGATGTAAGCCAGCTTGTCTAAAATCTCCGCCAGGTTTCCGCCGGTTCGCTTCTGGAGTAGCACCGCCGAAACAAAGAAGTGCACGTCGAGGGAGGGAACGCGCTCCGCCAGCTTTTGCAACGCGACTTCAATCGGGAGGCCGAGGTTATGTTCTTCAAAAGTTCGCCGGAATTCGCTTGAGAGCGGCTCCTGAAACTCGCGATGGATCATTTCGAGCGAGACCGAGAACGCGTGGCCGGCGCGCATCGAGCGCGAGACGAATTCGAGCGCCTCCGGGAACAACTCCTCGAATCTCTTGAGCCGGCCCTTGCGTTTGGTATAGATATAAACGAAAGGTCCGATTCCGGCCGCGAGCCCCAGCAGCAACGCGAGAGGCTTCGCCACGGGAAGCAGGAGCCAACCCACACCGCATCCGACCAGGAATAGCACCAGCGACAAATGGACGAAGCGGGACGGCAGCCAGCGCACGCCCGCCTGTTCAATGAACTGCTGGAGTTTCGGTCCGAGCTTGAACCGTTCCACCAGCATCTGCGCCACGCGGTTTTTCGGCACTTCGACCGCTTGAATCACCTGCGCCGGCCCTTTTTCGCCGGCCTTCTTTTTGGCGGCTTTGGCCTTGGTGGTGCCGGATAACCGGTCTTTGATGCGATCCAAGTCCGACGACTTGAAGTATTTCGTGATCACGAACCAGGCGCCCAGAGCGACCACCCAGACCAGGATGAGCAAGCCAAGGAATCCCATACGCTAGACCTCCACCACTTCGTCGAACAAATCCGGACGAAGCCGGATACCGGCGCTGAGCAGCTTTTCGTAGAACTTGGGACGAATGCCGGTGGCCGCGAAGCGTCCGACCACCTTGCCGTCCGGATCAAGCCCACGCTTCTCGAAGACGAACAGATCCTGCAGCGTGACCACGTCACCCTCCATTCCGGTCACTTCCGTGATGGAGACGACGCGGCGCGAGCCGTCGCTCAAGCGCGAGGCCTGCACCAGCACGTGCACCGCGCTCGCGATCTGCTGACGGATCGAAGTGAGCTGCATATTCGCATTGGCCAGCGACACCATGACTTCCAGACGCGAGACGGCGTCGCGCGGCGCGTTGGCGTGGACCGTGGTCAAGGAACCGTCGTGACCGGTGTTCATGGCCTGCAGCATGTCCAGCGCTTCCTCGCCGCGGACTTCGCCGACGACGATCCGGTCAGGGCGCATACGGAGACTGTTGACCAGCAACTCGCGCTGCCGGACCGCGCCGTGACCTTCAATGTTCGGCGGGCGCGTTTCCAGGCGCACGACGTGCGGCTGCTTGAGCTGTAATTCCGCCGCGTCCTCAATGGTGACGATACGCTCTTTGCCGTTAATGAACGCGGACATCGCATTGAGCAGAGTCGTTTTCCCGGCGCCGGTTCCGCCCGCGATGATGATGTTCATCTTGGCCTTCACCGCGCCTTCGAGCAGTTCCATCATGCCGGGCGTGAGCGCCTTCTTCTCTACCAGATCCGCGGGCATCAGCTTGTCCTGTGAAAACCGGCGAATGGAGAGAATCGGACCGTCGACGGCGAGCGGCGGGATGATGGCGTTCACACGCGAACCGTCGCTCAAGCGAGCGTCCACCATCGGGGTAGATTCATCGATGCGGCGGCCCACCTGGCTTACGATCTTGTCGATGATCCGCAGCAGATGCTGGTCGTCGCGGAAGGAAACCGTGGTCAGCTCGAGCAATCCGCGCCGTTCCACGTACACCTGCTTATAGGTGTTCACCAGAATATCGGAGATGGTCGGATCTTGAAGCAGCGGCTCGAGCGGCCCTAGTCCGAAGACTTCGTCCAGCACCTCGTCGCTGATCTGCTGCTTTTCAAGCGAGCTCAGCAGCGTCGGCTCGGCGTCGATCAGGGAAATCACCGCCTGGCGCACCTCGCTGCGCACGCGCTGATTGTCGATGGTGGCGAGCGCCTCCAGGTTGATTTTGTCCACCAGCTTGCGATGCAGCGTGAACTTGAGTTCCTGGTATTCGGGTTTCAGACTGGCTTTCTGCCGTCCCGAATTCTTAAGCAGTCTCTGTTCCCACGAGACTTGCTGGGGGTTCTTGGCGCCGTTATCAATGGTCGTAAACATAAGAGATAGTCAAATCCTCAAGCTGGTGAATAAGCGGGCTTCATGTCCCGAGTCGCCGGCATCCCCTTCTTGGACCGCGACAGCGCGCCGCACAGGCGGCCGGCCACGCTTTCAATCGCCTTGCCGAGTTCACCTTCATTACCCAGCGGCTGGCCCAGCGTCACTACGCGATGCAGCGAAAAATAGTCGTTCGGAAGACTGGTATGGATCGGACAACCGAACAGCTTTTCCATGTTCGCGGCGCCGATCTCGTCTCGCCGGTCCACCCGGTTCACGAGCACGTGAAAGCGGTCTTTGGGAAACCCGAGCTGATCCACCAATGTGAGCGCCTTACGGGTGAGGTGGAGGCTAGGCAACTCCGGCGTCGAAACCAGAATGCAGCGCTCGCATTCCGAGACTGCGATCAGGCTGGTGCGGTTAAAAATGGCGGGCAGGTCCAAGATCACCCAATCGTAGAGTCCACGCGCGTGGTCGATCAGAACCCGTAACCGGGTTGCATCCAGCACGTCGGCGTAGGGAGCTGCGGGCGACGGAAGAATATCCACGCCGCCGTAGTTGACGGTCAGCGAGTTCCAGAGCGCCGTATCCAAGTGTTCGGCGTGCTGCAGCGCGTCCACCAACGAATAACTATGGCTCAGTTTGAGATAAAAGCCGATGGTCCCGCCGGTGAGATCGAAATCGGCGAGCAGAATGCGCTTGTTGGTGAGCCGCTGGAGCGCAAAGGCGGTCTGCGTGGCGATGGTGGAGGCGCCGGATCCAGGCTTGGAACTCGAGACCGCGATCACGTGGCCGGTTTCGTGTTCAGCCGCTGGTTCCGGCATGAACAGCCGCCGCAAGCGTGAGATGGCCTCGCGCTGGTTCGCAAGATCGAAGGGCGCGTGGAGAAACTCGCTGGCGCCGGCGCGCAGGGACTGCAGAATCGCGGAGGAATCGTTGTGCGTGTGCAGGCCGACCACATGCACCGGCGGCGTCAAGGTCGCGATGAACCGAATCAGTTCGGTAGCCGCGGCGAGGTCCGAGGCGAGGTCCAGCAGCACTACGTTCGGCTTTAACTGCCGGGCCCGGATTTCCAGGGTTTGCTGGGGCGGGTAGCTCTTGAGATCAGCCAGGATCTGAAACGCCCGTGTCTGGGAAAGCGTTGCCAGAAACTGCTGCGCCAGATCGCGATGGGGAGCGATCAGCAGCGCTGTGATTTCCGCTTCGGTCTGGACACGCACACTCATTCAGACTGTCTTCCTCAAGAGGCCGCTTTTTGCGAAACGTCAATTGTTCTTCTTGGACTTCTTGGTGTCCGGCGGGATGTCGCCAGGATTCAGCTTCACCAGGAAATCCTTCGGGAAATATAGCGAGGGTTTGGGATCGTTGGGGCCGAGCGGCTCGGTGATTTCCGGCGTCACAATCAGCACCAGTTCGGTGCGCTGCTTGTTATCGTCCTTCGACTTGAACAATTGGCCCAGAATCGGAATGCTGCTCAGAAAGGGCACCTTCGAAATGGCATTGGTTTCCTGCTGGTTCAGCAGGCCGGACACCACGAAACTCTGCCCTTCGCCCAGTTCCACGTCAGTGTCCGTTTGGCGCGTCGAAGTTCCGGGAATGTTGAATCCGTTCAACGTTACGCTAACCGAGGTATCTAGCGTAGACACCTCTTGATGCAGGCTCAGCTTGATGGTTTTGTTGGCGGTGACCTGCGGCGTGAAGCGCAACTTAATACCAAACTCCTTGAATTGGACCGTGACGGCTCCCGCATTGGCGCCGCCCTGGAGAATCGGCACCGGATATGTACCGCCGACGAAGAAAGTCGCTTCTTTCCCGTTGGTGGTTACCAGGTTGGGTTCCGCCAGAATCTGGAGGATGCTTTCCGTTTGCAGCGCTTTTATAAACGCACCTAAATTCAGCTTGGGGTCAAACGCAAACAATGTCAGAGCCTGCGAGATGGTGTATGCGGCGTTCGAAACCCCCTGCGTAATAGTAGATGAGGACGCGGCGGTGGCACTGCTCGCGGCAGTGCTTGAGGTCCCCGTGCTGACGTTCGAGGAAGCTCCCTGCGGTACGATCGCCGTGCCGGTAAACGAGGGAGCGGCGAATTGTCCGGTCGAGGCTCCGAGCGCATTGTTGCCGGGCGCCGCAAGCAGGTTCACCCCGAACTGGACTTCCTTCTGACGGTCGAGTTCGGCGAACTTGACTCTCAAGAGGATCTGCTTTTCGACAGGGCTGGTCTCAATCTGCAGATTGTTCACGACGACCTTCGAGAATCCCGCGGCGAGAGCGAGCGCGCGATCCGCGACGTCTTTGGTCGCGACTCGCCCATTCAGCGATAGCGAGTCGCGGGAACTGTGCACTGTAATGTCCTCGTTCGGGAAGGTATCTTTCAGCATGCGGCGGAGCGAATCGAGATTCAGCTCCACGTTGACGTTGTAAAAAGTCCGCTGCCCCGTTTTGCTCCACACGACCATAGTGGCCGCGCCGAGGCCTTTGCCGTGCAGCAGGATCTCGCGGGTCGTGACCGGGCTCGCATCCACGATGTCGGGATTGCTGGTCGAGATCTGCCGGATATCGGACGGATAGTCGATGACGACGCTTTTACCGACGGTCATGCGCAGATCTTCGGCGCTCTGCGCCAGGCCGAGGCCCGCGCCGAGCGAGACAAGCGCGCCGAAAGCGAACGCGGATCGTGAATGCTTCTTGAACTGTAGGAGACTCAGGCGGATCATTTCTTGGTTCCTTGACTTTCTCAGTTATTCACACGACTCGGAAGTGTTTCGACGGTTCTGGTGTTCCCTCGAATCACTACGACTTGGTCAGGTGGTGGAGGCGGCGGGGGCGCGGGCGGCGGGGGCGGCGCCGTTACCGCAGCCGTGACTACCGGCTTCGGCCGCGGCCTGGGAGCGGCCTCGTCGGACTTCACCGGCTTAGGGCGTCCCGAGCCGTAGAGCTCGGTTACGTATCGGCCCGGGGTTTTTTCGATGGTCTGATCGCTCGAATTGCGCAGCACCAATTGAACGCGGCCGTCATTCCCGGCAAGGATCAGGGTTTCGGACTGCTCCGGAGAAGCGAGCAACGTGACCGTGGGAGCCGAGATGGGTTGGCCGCGGCCGTCTGCCTGGATGGTCTGGCCGGCGGACAGCACCAGCATGTTTTGCAGCACGGTGGTGGTCATATCACCATCCCCCGTGGGTGGACGACCGGTAACCAGCACGTCCACGCGCATGCCGGGCAGCACGAAGCCGGCCACTCCCGCGACATCATTCACACGCACGGATACGGCGCGCATCCCCACGGGAATGGTCGGCGCAAGTCCCAGCCCGCTACCTTTGATGGCGAGACGGCCTTCAAGCAGCGGCTCGTCCAACAGAATGTTGGAAACCACGGGCCGGTCCAGCACATCCTCGACCTTCGAAAATGCGCCCTTCGGAAACGCATCGGCCGGCATCTTGGCGATTTTGACGTCGGCCGGTTTTACCATGACTCCGACGCTCAGCGGCCGCGCTGCCACGACCACGTCTTTGGCGTCGGTCGGTTCCGCCTTCCGGGTACTGCTGGAATGCGCAGTCATCTGGTAAAACACGCTTGAAACCACCAGCGCGAACACCAGGCTGACTCCCAAAACCATAATGAACCTGCGATCCATGATTGCTCCTCAACTGCGCCACAACGGAAGGCCGTGGCTGCACTTTTCTCTAACCTTTTGGCACGAGCGACAACCAAACGCCGAGCGTAATCGCCGGCGCATAGGGAATCGAATCTTTCCGTTCCTCTTCTGCGTTTCCCATAACCTGTTCGCCGCGGATGAGCCGCCGCGCGGACTTGAATGCAACCACCGACAGCGCCAGAACTCCTCCGACCCCGGCAGTCCAGAGTGCGGCTTCCAGCAGCCGTCCTGCGCCTAGCAGTGCACCAAAGCCGGCCATCAGTTTCACGTCGCCTGCGCCCATCCCGCCCAATAAGTAAAAAATCAAGAAGACCGCGAACCCCGCGGCCGCCCCGGCCAGCGCGTACAACCCACCCATCCAACCGCTTTGACCGAGCTGCCAGCCGAATCCACCCGCGAGCGCCACGGCCGGAATCCAATTCGCGATTCGACGACGCGCCAGGTCATCCACTGTCGCCGCCAGGCCCACCACGATTGCGATCCAAACCTGGATGGTCATCTGGTTTCCCGAAAGGTGCCGGAACGCTCCGGCGCCTCCCCTCTTTGCTCTTCCACGATCACCGGCGGCGCTTGAGGCAACTTGGGCCGCCTGCGCTTGAGCGCCGGAGCACTTAACATCAACGGTGCTAAAAATCCAGCTTGCAACGCAAACTCCGCTAGGGCCTTTCCGGATGGCAGCCTCCAACTCATCGGATCCATCCACTCCATGGGGATGTTCGGGATCCGCATTGGTGAGTGAACTCGACGGCCCACCCCTTGCGTGCGCGGGCTCGTATTCTCCGGCTTCATCCGTGTGCTCCCATGTTGTATTTCGGTCGCGTCGGTGGTTTTCATTAGCCCAACGTTCCCTAAAGGAGGTCCCTCTTAGGACCTTGGTTCCGTGCTGGTATTCCCCGTAGGAGGTACTGAGGGTGGTATACGAACTAAGAGGATGTGCTTACCATCGTCTTCGATCACACGCCACGCCGGAGACCGCTTCAACAGTTGGGAAATTGCGGTATCAATGGGCATTAGGGCCAAATTGAAATCGTACTTGGCCATTAATTGCTCCCAATCCCACTGCCCATTCGTAATGCGGATGTATTCATTGCCGACCTCAGGTCCATAGAAGTCGCTGCGGCCATCGACGAATACCTTCTGCCGGGGATTGGTGTAAATAAGGTAATCGGCCCACTGATCTGTGGTCAGGATGCGAGAGTTGAGAATCTCGGCCGCATGTTCGTGGACCAGTTTCACCGGGAACATCTCTGCGGGGAAATCCTTAGGCCACGGGATCGGATGCCCGAGGAAGACAAGTACACCCACGGCCAGGAACGGCAATGAGCTCGATCGCCGGAAGCCTGCCATGGAATCACCGGCCATCTGATTCAGGATCCCAATCAGGGATTTCTTGCTCAGGCTTCTGGTCCAGAGTTCCCACCAGCCGCTGAGTTCAGCCGCGATTACGGGAGTCGTCACCGCGACGAACACCGGCACGTGACGCACGCTGCTCAAGGACATGTACGCGAAGTAGACGATCCACAGCGTTTCGACGATCCGCCATCGCCGCGCAAGCGAGCCGGCCACCACCAGCCCAATGAACAGCAACGCTTCGAACTGCATCATGTTCTCGGTGCGGAAGCTGGGCGACTGGAATTCCTGAATCACGTTGCGAATCCAGTCCGAACGCAGATACTCGACTACGTGCACGTGCAGGCCGTAGCCGTAAGGATTCACGAGCGAGGACGCCGCGCAAATAAAGGTGAGGGCAAAATAACGGACCGCGGCCGCGCGGGTTGCCCGGCCTGCCCAGGCTTCCGCAGCGGTACCCACGGCTGCCAGCCCCAACACCGCGATCAGAGCCAGAAACCCGCCGTGGAGGTTGGTCCATACGATGGTCAGCGGAACCAGCCACCAAATCCGGCGGCTGGGCGACCGCCGGTCAGCCTCGAGCATCCACACCGAAACCGAGAGCAGCAGCAGCGTAAAGATGTGCGGACGGGCGAGGAAATGCATGGATGCCGCGCCCACTCCCAGCAGGGCCACGATCATCGCAATGAACAGATTGACGCCCCTCCAAACCATCCTCCGTAGAAGCGTGGTCGCGAAGAGCGCGATCACCACCCCCGCCAGCAGCACGATTCCCTTCAGCCCGGAGATCCGGTGCAAAGAGGCGTCGATGACATCGGTGAGCCACTCCCAGGCATACCAGGGCGCGTTGGGTTTCGAAAATGAGTACAGATCATGGTGAGGAACAGCGTGATGATCGAGAATGTATTCGCCGCTGCGAATGTGCCAGCCGACGTCGCCATCGACCAGGAGCCCTTGCCAGCCTGAACTAGAGCTCATGAACACCCAGATCAGAATGGCGAGAAAAAAAAGATCCGAAAGTGACGGAACGAATATGCGAGCCCAGCGGTTGGTCAGAACCGACTCGATACTCCGTGCAGGAGGCGGGATGGCGGTGAGTGTTTGTGGCGAAGTCATCTAGATTGTTACTTACTAATTCGCCCGCCAGAGGCCGGTACTTTAGGAGAGTGGGCCCCCAGTCATGTCGGCGAGCCGGCTTTCTGGCTGACTTGTCTAGGTGAACTAGCCGCGCGAGACTGTAATGGTCTCTTCCTTGACTTCCGCGCGCGCCGGCTCGGCACGTGAGGGCTCAACGGGGGTCTCGATTCCCAACATGCGCCGTCCGTTCACCGCCAGCTCGAACCGGTCTTTGACCCCGGTTTTTTCAAAGATGTGCATCAGGTGAACTTTTACAGTACCCGCGGTGATGGTCAACGCCTCCGCGATTTCCTTGTTCTTGAGGCCAGCGCATACGTGATGAACGATTTCTTTTTCGCGCGGAGTGAGACGGGGCGCGGCGCGGCGGTCGAGCGAGCCGGCTCCGCGATCCGACAAAGAATTTTCGATCCATACATTGCCGCGTCCCACCGACCGTAAGCAGTCGACGACGGATTCCACGGGAAGAGTTTTTTTCAACACTCCGCGGGCGCCGATTTGCAATGCACGAAAACAGTCAATTTCAGCCAGATCGTTCACCCACAGCACCGGTTGGCTGTTGGGTGACGTGTTCTTCACGTCGGAAATGAATTGGAAAACGACTTTCAATCCGGCGGAGTGGTCGAGCAGAACGATGTGCGGAGTCCGCTGGCGTAATGCCTCGAGCGCCTCGCTTAAATTGGAAGCCGAGCCGATGAAATCAAATTCGTCGGATCCAGCCAGAACTCTGGCCAATCCCTCGACGACGATGGGCTGCGATTCACAGGCGAATACTGTCAGCTGGTTCAAGCCGTTCCCCTTACATGCCTACAATCGACCACGCCGCAAAGCGCGTGTAGGTACTAAGTGTCGATTTGGAAAGGCCTGATTGCCCACTTGCTTAGAACGCGGTCACGCGGAATACTAACGCGAGCGTGTGGAACGCGAGGCGATCGCCAAGCCAACGGCGCTGAAGGCGGCCGCAGTCAACCCCCATCCCGTGAGGAGTCCGTGCTGGATCAGAAAACCGGCGAGAGGAGGACCGGTGATCTGCGCGATCGAGGTGAGCGACTGCGTGAGGCCCAGCACGACACCCTGCTCTTCCGCCGGCGCGGCCTGTGTGATGAGGCTGGTGAGTGTCGGCCGCACGAGACTGCCGATGGCGGCCAGACTCGTGGCGCCGACCAGAACAGGAATCGAGTGGCAGAAAGCGAGCGTGGCATAGCCTGCCGCATACGCTGCAAAGCCTACGCGATTCAAGCTCGCTTCACCAAACTTCCGCACCATCCGGCCCAACGCAGGCCCTTGCAAGAAGATTCCAAGAAACCCGGCGTAGGCCCAGGTGTAACCGACTTGTTCGGGTCCGAAGCGAATCCCGTGCCAGGTGAGACGCCGCTCGGCAAACAGGGCGAAACCGCCGGTAAACATGGCGAAGGAGAGTCCGAAGCTCAAAAATTGCCACAAGCGCGGGGCGAGTTTCGGCTCCTGGAAATAGCGCCCGTATTCGCCCCATTGCAGCAGGGAGAGCCGCCGGCCGCCTGGTCCCACGGAAGGACCTCTTTGAGCGCGCGCGTCCTCCGGAAGCAAAAAATAAGTCGCCAGGATGCTGGTGGCGGAGAGCGCGGCTGCGGCGAAAATAGGATCGCGATAGTTGAACTTGGCCAGAAACCCGGAAATCGCGGGGCCGATTAGAAATCCCATGCCAAAGGCGATGCCGATCACACCGAAGGATTTTGCGCGCTCCTCGGGACGAGTGACGTCAGAGATGTAGGCTTGCGCGAGCGAGAGATTTCCCGCGGTGGCGCCATCGATCACGCGCGCGATAAACACCACCCATAACGATGGCGCGAACGCCAGAATCAGGAATCCGATCAGAGTGCCCACCTGGCTCACCAGCAGGAGCGGTTTGCGCCCGGTAGAGTCCGAAAGGCGGCCAAGCAAGGGTCCAGAGACGAGTTGGCAGGCTGCGTAGACGCCAATGAGCAAGCCGACTTGAGTCGGGCTCGCGCCGAGTTTCTCGGCGTAGAACGGCAGCAGCGGAATCATGATCGTCAGGCCCAGAACATCCACCGCGACGATCAGAAAAATGGCTAGCAGGGGCGAGGGACGCAACACTCCATATTGACAGAATCAGCTTGACCGAATCGGCTTGACGGAATCGGCTTGACGGAATCGGCTGACAGGAGCAGGGAGCATTTAACGTAGTATTGAAATATGGCCGCGCTCTCCGAGCGGTATCCCGGTCCCGTCGTGGAGTTGCGGCGCTTTTCGGCCGAAGATCTTGGTCCGGTTCTCGACCAGGAGGCTGCCTCCTGGGGACGTGACCTCGACTGGGATTTCGCACCCTCCGCGGATCTGGTGCGGCGCTTTGTTCAGATGCATGCCCTGAGCGGTTTTGCGTTCATGCAGGGCTCGCGGATTGCAGGCTACGCCTATTACGTGTGCGAAGAGCGCAAGGGGTTGATTGGCGACCTGTACGTGATGGAAGAGTACCGGAGTGTGGACACTGAAAATGCATTGCTCCAGGCCGTCCTCGCCGAATTGTGGCGAACTCCTGGAGTGCGCCGAGTGGAATCGCAATTAATGATGCTCTCTTCCGTTCGAAACCGGCCGCTACCGTATCCGGACTGGGTTCGAGTGAATCCGCGCGACTTTCTGGTGGCGTCGCTTTCGACGGTGGCCCAGTTTGCGCCCCGCGAGCATCCGAAGCTCACGATCGCGCACTGGCCGGCGACCCGTCAGGACGAAACGGCGCGCCTGATTGCCTCGGCGTACCGCGGTCACATCGACAGTCAGATCAACGATCAGTATCGTTCTCCCGGCGGCGCGCGGCGGTTCCTAATGAACATCGTCCAATACCCGGGCTGCGGGACGTTTTTCGGGCCGGCCTCGTATGCGGCAATCGACGCTTCGACGCGAGTTTTGCATGGCGTTTCCCTGGCGAGTCTGGTGGCCTCCGATGTCGGCCACATTACGCAGGTGTGCGTGGCTCCTTCCCATATGGGTACCGGATTAGGCTACGAATTGATGCGGCGCTCGCTTCTGGCGCTGGCCGCGCATGGTTGCCGTTCCGCGAGTCTCACCGTAACCACGGCCAACGAGGCCGCGCTACGCCTGTATCAGCGGATGGGCTTTGTGAAGCGCAGGGACTTCGCCGCGCACGTGTGGGAGTCGCGGTAGGGCCGGCGGACTACGCTACTGTAGAAATGTGTTCGCCATGGCATGGTTCAATCGACAAAAGCCCGGCGTAGATGCCGCGGGAGAGGGAGAAGGAAAGCGCGTTCGCACCGAAGGCCTGTGGCTGAAGTGCGAGAGCTGCGGGCAGATCATCTGGAAAAAAGCGCTGGACGAGAATCTGCAGGTTTGCCCCCGCTGCGAGTTTCATAACCGTATCGATGCGCGTACGCGTCTCAGCGCACTTTTCGACGACGGCGTCTATGAGGAATTTGACGCAGGCCTGACGTCCACCGATCCCCTGCATTTCCGCGATTCGAAGACCTATGTGGAGCGGCTGGCGTCGATGCGTAAAATGACGTCTCTCGCGGACGCGTTGATTTCGGCCGAAGGCAAAATCGAAGGACGCCCAGTGAATATCTGCGCGATGGAGTTGAAATTCATCGGCGGAAGCATGGGAGCGGTAGTCGGCGAGAAGATCACGCGGGCTATCGAAAGGTCTATCGCGCGGCGCATGCCGCTCATTATTGTTTCGGCCTCCGGCGGCGCGCGCATGCAGGAGGGCGCGGTCAGTCTGATGCAACTAGCCAAAATCTCGGCGGCGCTGATGCGCCTGGATGAGGCGCGCGTGCCGTACATCAGCGTGATGACCGATCCGACCACCGGTGGAGTGACGGCCAGCTTCGCGATGCTCGGAGACTTGAATATCGCCGAACCGGGCGCGCAGATCGGGTTTGCCGGACCGCGCGTGATCGAGCAAAGCATCCGCCAAAAGCTCCCGGAAGGATTTCAGCGGAGCGAATTCTTGTTGGAGCACGGGTTCCTGGACGCGATCGTAAAGCGTTCGGAGATGAAGAGCTACATCGCCCAGTCGTTGAGTTTTTTCTGCGACTAGGTTCGGTTGGGTTTGCTCGTGTTCCGGCAAACAGAATCTACCGATCATTATCGATTCCCAGCGGTATACTTTCAGAGGTTTATGCCAGGCTGGGACCATCCATGGCAAGACGTCCGTTACTCGGTCCGCCTGCTGGCTAAGACTCCCTCGTGGACGGTTTTGGCTGCACTTACGGTCGCGCTGGGAATCGCCGGTACGGCCACCATGTTCAGCATCGTGAATGCGGCCCTGCTGCGGCCTTTGCGTTTTCACAGCCGCGTCAACTTTATTGGATCGGCGAACTGCTATTCAACTTCAAGCAGGAATTTGCCATCGCCGGAGATTACTTCACGATGCGGGAACAGGCGCAAGCGTTTAGTCAGATGGCTGCGTTCAATACCTCGGGCGTGAATTGGACTGGAACGGACCGGCCGGAACAACTGACCGTCTCGCACGTCACAGCGTCTTTCTTCTCGCTACTCGGAGTCCCCCCGCTTCGCGGACGCGTATTTCGCGTCGACGAAGATGTTCCGGACGCCAATCTGGCCGTGGTGCTTAGCTATGGCTTGTGGCAACGCCGGTTTGGTGGCGACCCGGCCATTCTCGGACAGACCATTCGGCTGGATCGGGAGCCCGCGCTCGTGATCGGGGTCATGCCGAGACGATTCGATTTTCCGAAGGGCACTGAACTGTGGATGCCGTTCAGGTTGAATGAGGCCGAGGAACGGCGGGGCCGGAAATTTGTGATCCTCAGCATCTTGGCTCGCGTAAAAGACGGGGTTTCGGCCGCGCAGGTCGCAGGCGAGATGAACCGGCTGACTCCCATCGTCGAAAACGAGTGGCACGCCAACGGGGTGACCGCAGATGCGCAGATCTTCGCGACGCCACTACAGGAGCGCTTGGTCAGCCAGATTCGGCCGGCGATTCTAGTCTTGGCTGGCGCGGTCGTGCTGATGCTCGCAATTGTGTGCTTCAATGTCGCCAATCTGATGCTCGCCCGCGCCTCCGGACGCCGCCGTGAGATCACGATTCGAGTTGCACTGGGCGCTCCACGCAAACGAATCGTTAGTCAGGTGGTCACGGAGAGCCTGCTCGTCTCTCTACTGGGCAGCGCTCTCGGAATTGGATTTGCCAGCGCCGTGGTTGCTGCTTTGGACTCTTCCCGTCCGCTGGCTCTCGCGGGGTTTCCTGAAGTTTCGATCGACGCCGCGACCATTAGCTTCACGCTGGGACTTACCTTGCTGGTGGGTCTGATGTTCGGTCTGGCGCCGGCGCTCAGCGCGTTTGGATTTTCCGCTCGGGAAGCCTTGCAGCAGGAGAGCCGGAGTGCCACCGGCAACCTGAGCTTGCGGAGGGTGCGACAAGGGTTGGTGGTCGCGCAACTCGGCGCTTCATTAATGCTCTTGATCGGCTCGGGGCTGCTGGCGAAAAGCTTTCTAAAGCTGCGAGACGCCGATCCGGGGTTCCATCCCGACCGGGTGCTGACTGCCAGGATCAATCTGTCGGGTCCAGTTCACTCATCGCGCCAGAGTCGGATCGATTTCTACGAAAGGGTCTTGGAGAAGCTGCGCGCGGTTCCTGGCGTAATTTCGGCCGCTGTAACCATGAGCATTCCCTTGAATGGCGATTACCTGGTGAACGCGGCAGAGTTTCGAATTGAAAAACGTCCTGCCGCTCCGCACGGCCAAGAGCTTCAAACCAGCCAGATGGACGTGAGTCCGGATTTTTTCAAAACGCTCTCCATCCCGCTGCTGGAAGGCCGCCTGCTCGACGCCCGGGACCGCCTCGGCTCTCCCGAAACGATTGTGGTGAACCAGGCTTTCCGGCGCAGGTTCTTTCCTGACGAGGATCCGATCGGCCACCGCATTACCATCGGCAGGGGTGACCCGGTGTGGCTCGAAATCGTGGGAGTAGTGGGCGACATTCATCAGAATGGATTGGACCGTGACGCCGAACCGTGGTTCTATCAGTGCTACTTTCAAACCCTCTACGACGGTCCTTTGGCTCGTATGGGAATCCTGATACGCACCTCGTCGGACCTCGCTTCGTTGTCTCCGATTGTCTCGAAATTGGTCACGTCGATTGATCCCGACCAGCCGCCTTACGACATCAAGACGATGGATCAGCGGCTCGCCGACTCGCTCGCCTCCCGGCGCTTCAACGCCGTCTGGATCGGATGCTTCGCCGCGACCGCGATCCTTCTCGCCGCGATTGGTGTGTATGGTGTCATGTCCTATCTGGTGACGCTTCGCACGCAGGAAATGGGCATTCGTATGGCGCTGGGAGCGCGGCCGGGGCAAGTTCTTCAATTGATCGTCCGCGAAGGGCTGTTATTGGGAATCGCCGGTAGCGCAATTGGTCTGGCCGGAGCGTATGTGCTGAGGCGCTTTCTATCGCTGCTCCTGTACGGCGTGAGTACCCTAGACCCCGCTATCTACGCCGGATTCACGGTCGCGCTATTGATCACGGTCTTCGCGGCGTGCTATGGTCCCGGCTTGCGCGCCGCGCGAGTCGACCCCGTGACCTCACTTCGCCACGATTGAGGGATTCACCAGCCGTCCGGCAAACA
>JBEKBK010000035.1:0-28437 GCA_050015435.1 Bryobacteraceae bacterium | reverse complement strand
CGGCTTGACGGAGCCTGGATTCGGGTCGAACCCGGCGGGTATGCTCACACGAGCGCGTCGCGAGGGAACGTGCTGGGTTCTCGACGGCGAGAAGACCTGGATCACGAATGGATCCGTGGCCGACGTAGCGCTCGTGTGGGCGCGGACCGAGGACGGGATTCGAGGATTCCTGGTCGAAAAAGACACGCCGGGGTTCACGTCATCGGAGTTGCATGGAAAGCTTTCCATGCGCGCCTCGGTGACCGCTAGCCTTGCTTTCACGAACTGCCGTGTTCCGGAGAGCGCCATGTTGCCGGGCGCGAAAGGACTCAAGGGTCCGCTCGCCTGCCTGACTCAGGCACGGTATGGAATCGGCTGGGGCGTGATCGGGGCGGCTATGGATTGTTACGAGACTGCGCGATCCTATTCGGTCCTCCGCAAGCAGTTCGACGACCGGCCGATCGCATCACACCAACTGGTTCAGGAAAAGCTCGCCGACATGGTGACGGAGATCACCAAGGCCCAGTTGCTGGCCCTGCATACGGGGCGTTTGAAGGATCAGGGCAAGGCTGACCCGTCGCACATCTCTATGCTCAAGCGTAACAACGTCCGAATGGCTCTGGATTGCGCGCGCCTTTCACGCGATTTGCTGGGAGGCAACGGGATCATGGACGAATACCCGATCATGCGTCACCTTTGCAACCTGGAAACAGTGAAGACGTATGAGGGCACTGATCATATCCATACATTGGTCATCGGCGAGCGGGTTACGGGCGTCGCGGCCTACAAATAAACCGTGCATGGTAGGATGAAAACAGACCGCTGAAGCGGTGTCAAGGGTTGTCTTTCGCCCGGAAGGCCGTATGGGAATTCTTCTAACTGTTGTCCATGTGATCATTTGCGTGTTTTTGATAGTGGTCGTGCTGTTGCAAAGCGGCAAAGCCGCGGATTTGGCTGGCGCCTTTGGCGGAATGGGCTCCCAAACAGTGTTCGGGCCGCGCGGGTCGGCTACGGTGCTGTCAAAAGCGACCACGATTGCGGCGGCGCTGTTCATGCTGACGTCGCTCACGTTGTCAATTCTCGCCACGCGCGGCGGGAGTGGCGGTACGACTATTCTGGACAAAGCCAAGAAGGCAACCCCAGCGGCGACGCAGCCAGTGGCTCCTGCGCCCGCACAGCCGGGCCAGACGGTACCGATCCAGGTGACACCGGACGTGAATGGAAACAAGATGCCGACCCAGACGGTTCCGGCGCCAGTGGTTCCGAATCCAGCCCAGCAACAGCAGAAGTAAGGATTTCCACCTGCGGAGGTGGCGGAATTGGCAGACGCACTAGCTTGAGGTGCTAGCGGGAGCAATCTCGTGGGGGTTCAAGTCCCCCTCTCCGCACCATTTTTTCTCTTTTGGTTTCATTAGTTTACAGGCTCCGTTTTTTCGTGTGACTCATGTGTGACTTGGCCGGTAACGGATGCGCTCTCGAAGTGGGCGATCATCAGGCGGTCAATGTTCGCTTGGCGCTTCTTTGACCACTTACCGTAATGCTTCCGAACGATAGCCTCGGTGTTCCCTAAGACGTCAGCGACCTCCTGAAAACTGGCGCCGTCCCCCAGTAACCGGGTGGCCAGCGTGTGCCGATACCGGTGCGCGCGAGCGTTTTTCACTCCGGACTTCTTGAAGACTGCGGCGAGTGTCCGCTCCGCAATTCCGACTACGGCCCGCCGGGCGGTTGAGCCATTCCAGAAAAAGTAAGGGCAGTCCTGAGCCGCTCCTCGGGGCAGCGGAAGAACATCGAGAGCCAATTTCAAATCCGCGGGTAACGGAAGGTACACCGCCTCGCCACTTTTAATGGTTCGCACGAAGATCCGCCAGCGTTTGGATTCTGGATCCCAGGTAATCGCGTCCTTACGCAACGTACAAACGTCCGAAATGCGCAGAGCCGTGTGACGGAGCAGTAAAACCATGGCCTTCGCGCGTTGCCGCTCGTACACCGTCGCGGCGCGCTTGTATTTCGCGGAGCCGATTTCCGTGGAAGCCGCAAGGATGGCAGCCTCTTCATGAGGAGTATATGGGACCACTTCATTAGGCTTGATGTTGCGCGGGGACTTCATTTCCTTGGCTGGATTGTCCGCCGTCCATTTGTGTCGCACACAGTATCCGAAGAATGTCCGGAGGGCCTGCAATTCCACTTTCCAGGTCACCTGCCCAATCTTGCGACTGCGCCGATAATCCTCCAGGACGTCTAGATTGACATCGGTGAGTTCGGAAATCGCTTCGCGGTCGCAGAACGATCGGAGCAGTTTCAGCTTGGTTCGATACTTCCGATAGCTCGAATATTCGATGTCACCTGAGTACCCAATCTTCGGATCGACTTCGCCATGGCTCTTAAGGAACCGGTCGATAGCTTCTGAGATGGTCTTTGGCTTTGCGATTGGGGTGTTGGGTGACGCGTCAGATCCGCTTTCCTCATCCAACCGCTTCAAGAGTGCGGCGAGTCGGCGGTCGGCGAGTCGCCGGTTGCTCGTATCGAGAGACTGGCGCACCCGTCGGCCACGATACTTGCCGTCGACATGAAGCGGACAGTTACACTTGTCTGATCGCACGTCTCGGCCGCCAGGCCCGAAGTACGAGCAGGACTTTACGTGGCGGCGAAATGTGAACGGCTGAGTATCTTTATTCACGTGTTCACATTACCTCTCGGGTCCCGCGATGGCTCCGCTGATCGCCGGTTCGTTCGGCATACACGCGAGCTGCAGCGCTTGCAGAGATCATGATCGTCGTGTAATCGCGCTTCTTTCGCCGGCCCGTGTGCGGGATTCGCAGGATCCCGGGACCGTATTCGTCCCGGAACCATTCCCGGACCGTCTTCGGACTGAATCCCCAACGCTGCGCCCAGTATCGAATCGGGTAGTGCTGTTCCGCGAACGTCCCAATTGGGGCTTGGGGCGCGTCCGACCCGATTGTGCCGAGATCGGGCTGTTCAATCATCGGCTAACTCCGTGGAGGGATGCCGTTTCAGAACGAGAAAAATCAATCTGAACGGAAATGTTGCGGACGCGCTCGGCTTCGGCCTGGAGCGCGCGGCGAATCCGCTCTTGATCATCTCCGCTCAAGGCGGAGTCACCTAGTTCAAATAGGCAGATCTTGAATCGACTCACTCCCGACAATCGCGCCAGCTTGCTCTGTGAAATCCCAAGCGCGAGGCGGTTCGAACGCAAATTCATACAACAACGGTAGTCGAATGCTTGCGCTCTGACTAGACTCGAAGAATTCACTCTTCGAGTCGAAGAATTGACCTATTTCTTCGCGCTATTGTTCGACTTTCTTCGCGTTATTTTTCGACCCGAAATGGTGCTTGAGAATGGTGGGAACACTTCTCCGTTGAGCATCTGTTGGGGCCAGTCCGTACAGCACCTTCGCGATTTCCTGGTTGGGCTTCTTCTTCAGTTTCATCTGATTGGCTCTGTCGAGCTGCTCTTTTGTGAATTTTCTTTTCCGACCACGCGGGCGCGGTGTCTTGCTCTCAGGAGTTTCCGGGGCCACACCCCGAACGCCGAACGCACCTGTACGGTCTTGCGCTAATTCGAGGGTCCTCGTCTCGGGAGTCCAACGCAGATCCAATTCGATCGGCCACTCCTCGGAGAGTCCGGTCACATTCATGCGCAGGCGCAACCGACGTATGGCGGATTCATCCCCACTGGGCCACCTTAGGACCGGCGTCCCATCCGCGGTTGACAACCGTAGGTGATCCCCATCAATCACCAAGAATAGGAGTGGGTTTGTACGTTCTCCGGCTCCGAGCTGCCGAATGACTGGCCATCGAAACCCGATATTGACCGGCTCTCGAAACGCCGACTTTCTGGCGTCGAAGGTTTGAACAGCGGTAATCTCCAGCCCCATCTCCGGAAGTGCTCGCAGCGAGTGGTTTTGGATTACCCAGAGGAAGCAATCCGTTGATGGACGAATCACTGAATGCTCCGCCGAACGGCTTAAAATGGTCGCGTCATAGCGATTCGACGCCGGCCGGATCATGAGTTGCACGTCGTCCGGTCCAAGAATTTGGATTTCGGGTTTCTCTCTGAAGTTAACCTCGGACAACTTCCCCTCCGCTTGCGAATATTGGGATGCGCTCAGTTCTCCGCTCGACTCGGAGGGTGGAGCGGCGCTGTCAACAGCTTGGGGAATATTCTCGACGGCGCCCGATGATAGCGAAGCTTCCGTTGCCGGTGCCCCCCGGAGGCCGAGAATGCGCTCGTTATACCTTTGCGCCGCGTGGTAATCCTTCATGGCCGGCGTCTCGATTATGCGGTCGAGCATCATGGCCATCGCATTTCGACGGATCTTATCTGAAGGCTGTCTGAGAGCCTCCCGCAAAGCGACCGTTGCCGAATCGTCACGAGTTGTGGGTGGTTCGGTAGGAGCTAGCTCATCCAGGATGTGAGCTCGTAATTTTACTGGGTAGCGCTCGTCCTCCGCCATTGCGCGCAACTCCGTCACCGTTTCCTCCGGCGAAATCTCCTTGCGTACCAGCCGCACCTTCAATGGATTAATCAGTCGTTCGTACATCGCAGTCTCAGTGGCCCCGCTCGCTAATTCTACTTCCGGTACGGCCGGCGGAACCGCCTCTTTCTCTTGCGGCCGAAAATCTGCCTCTCCCTCTTGCGGCTCACCGGCCGCGCTTGGAGAACTGCTCGTGGGCGCCATTTCTAGACGTGTAGTGGGGCCAAATTCAAGACGTCGCTGGGTTCGAATGTACGTCAGCCTTGCGGTGCTGCGATACCACCGCTCGTCGGCATCTCGGTAGATTGCGCTGACGGTGACGCTGAAGTCCGGGCTGAACAGGGCACCGCCGTACTTGTCCTTAGACGTCTTGGCCATCGCTCCGATGAGATCCCATTTTCGGATCTCAAACATATGCGACGGAAACCCAGCGAGCCCCACTAAAGCAAAGCCTTTTCCGTCGCGCTCAATTCTCCGGATCGTCGCGCTGGCAGTCACGACGGAGGGTTCAATTTCAAAGGCCTCAACAGTGATCTCATGGGCAGGATCTCCATCGTTCACCAGATAGAATCCGTGTTGAGCAAAATGATGTTCACCTGGCGACACGTCCGGCAACTGCAACGCTCTCGAATCATCGCTTGGGATTTCTCCCCACCTCTCAAAACAGACCAGCGGGCCGGTCATTTTCGAGGGAAACTCATGGCGTGAGGCATGACGAGGATGATCGGCATTCTCATGCGCCAGCGATCTCATGATCCGCTCCTCCATACCGTCGCTCGAATTCGGTCAGCGGATCGTTGTGTGTGGCGGCGCGGTACTCCTGCCTGCAGACGTAATCAAAAGCCAGCCGTGCGGCAGCCTCATGATCAGTCAACGCCCGGCCGGCGATCTCTGCTTCTAGTGCGCTCTTTAGCGTAGCTCGATGCCCATTAGAGATTCGCCCCAGAGCTGCGTCCAAGACCGCCGCATCCACCGCAACAGCAGCCTTTGGCAGCAAGCGCTTCTCAATAGCTTCGATCCTTTTCCGCAGGTTCGACACAACAGTGAGCTCCTGTTTGTAGGCCCTGGGTAGGGCGAGGACATCCATCCTGAGATGAAATCATCTCGATTTCAGCACAGAACCTTCATTGCGGCAACGCCATTTTCGCGCCGGTACCCTTTGGCTCCGCCGGTCCATCCAGCAGAGCCTTCATCACTTCGACCATGCGTGCGCCACCTGGCTCCTCTGCATGGGCGCACCTAAGGATCAAATCCACATGCTCGGCCTGACGAGGACTGAGATTCGCTCCTCCGAATGCGCCCGCGAACAGCTCTAGCAAGTAGTCGCCCGGACCGCGAATCTCCCTCGTACTGCCATCAGCGAAATAAAGGACGATCGGATCCCAACTTACTCTGGCTTCCAGCTTCCGGAGCCGTGCGTCGAGTCTCATGTCCGTCACTACAACTCGAACGTAACATACTGGGACAAATCTGTTGCAGGCTAAGCCTGGGACTCTTATCCGAGTGCTCACGGGCGGAGTGAGCACGAGCCGGGGCCGTCGGCAGGAGTGCTCCCAAAAGGAGCCGTAGGGTCGTGTATCGGAAGCTCTTTCCGATCGTCGTTAAAGCGCTCAACGCGCGTATCACACTCAACGCTTGACACCCTCGCCAGAATTAGCGATGCTCGTGGCATGCGCTATGACGGGGGCAAAGGAGCTTGCTACCGGCAGCTGATTAATCTCATGCCGCCTCACGGACGGTACGTCGAGACGCATTTAGGGGGCGGGGCCGTGATGCGACATAAGCGGCCGGCAATCCGACAGGTGGGAATTGAGCTCGATCCTGCAGTGGTCGATATATGGCGAAGACGGTGGCCTAACGCCTGCGAAATCGTGCACGGCGACGCGATCGAGGTTTTGCGCGGCCTTCCGATAGACGCTGACACAGTACTCTATGCTGATCCACCGTATCATCCGGATTCGCGTCGCCGATCGCGCGTTTATCGCTACGACTATACGCTCTCGGATCACGAGCGCCTCCTGGATTGCCTGACTACACTCCCGTGCAAAGTGATGATCTCCGGCTATGCTTCGCCGTTGTACGCGCGACGCCTGGATGGTTGGTCACTATATCAATTCCAAGCCCGAACACGTGTCGACACAAGGGAAGAGTGCGTTTGGTTCAATTTTCCGAAACCTCATACTCTTCACGATGACCGTTACCTTGGCGAAGGCTTCCGAGAACGTGAAGTCATTCGCCGCAGGCAAAATCGTCTGAGACGTCGAGTCGAAATGTTGCCAATTGCGGAACAAAGATCGCTGCAGAAATGGCTGGAAGATCAACTTGGTAGGGCGTTTACGTCATGAGCCCAATGCTCCACTACTTTATGGACGACGTCGAAGTCTCCAGGGAGGTGCCTGATCCCGATGACGTTGTCATTACCGGTGTTCGATGGGGCGAGCCTTGGGCGCTATTTACGCCGGCTTATTGGTTATCCCAATTGTGGATGAGCGGACTCGACAAGCAAACGTCCTCGCGATTCCGCGCGAGAGGCAGCCTCCAGGAGGAAATCGTATTCTGCATGCTTGGCGGTAATGGTGTAACTGCAGAGTTGGCGACAGCGGCATTTGAAGCCTGTCGCAATTCGGAATTGATTATTCGACTTGAGGCTTCGGCAGCGAAATGGAGCGAAGTCCTGGAAGAGCCGATGCAGGTTAACGGTCACTTGTGCAGATACCGATTTCCGCACCAGAAAGCGCGATACTTGGCGGGTGCGATGGCTTTCCTCCGTACCAACACTTTCAGCACCGGTCGCGGCAAGGAACTTCGTGATAGCTTGCTCAAGGTTAAGGGGATTGGCCCGAAGACCGCGGGTTGGATAGCACGCAACTACCTGGACACTGACGAGGTAGCGATTCTAGACGTGCACCTAGTGCGCGCGGGCCTTCTCTGCGATCTATTTTCACCGTCTCAAAGAGTGCAGCGAGATTACTTTGTGATGGAAGCTCGTTTCATTGATTTCTGCCACGCCTTGAACGCACGCCCAGCTATTCTGGATTGTCTGATTTGGGATCAGATGCGTTCGAGTGGCGCCGCCGCGCTGAACGCTTTAAGAACTAAGCTCAGCGACGGTTCGCCGAGCGTCGCCACCGGGCCAGAGGCGGATTGGCCCTGACTTTCATAAATTAGTTGGGCCAGCCTAATGCCTGCGTGACCTCAGAGTGCTTTTGGCAACCACGACACTGTCCGCACGCTAAATTACTACTGTGGCAGGAGTGGGACCAAGCCAAAGTCGCGGGTTGGATGAGCGAGCGCCTTACGAGTTCCTCTGTGGTTAGATTCGCGGCGGGCGCATAGAGGCGAAGATTGCCCTCCTGCATTCCTAGTAAATGGTTCATTGAAGCCAGGAACTCATGAGATCCATCTCTGTGCCGCACATCGGTGCACACCGTTCCGATCAGCACTGTATCGCAACCACGCTTTAAAGCGATCATGCTCGCAACCGTAATCAGGTATTGGTTGCGGAAAGGCCAAAAGTCCGTATGCGGAGAATGCACCGAGGGGCTCTCACCCACAAGATCCCCGCATCCAATGTTGGGAACTCGCGCCGTCAGTACTTCGTGGCTGAGTCGAAGATCCCGACAAACCTGAACCGCAGCAAGGATCTCACCCTGCGCCGAACGTTGACCATAGTCGACTGTCACGCATATAGCCGGACATCGCCACGCGGCCAAAGCCGTCGAGTCGATGCCGCCGGAAAGTAACAGCAGCTCAGACATCGCCCATCATCTGCCAGCAAGCTGCGTAAACGCCGGTCGTCAAGTCGTTCGTTACATAGCACCCTGAGCCCAGGACCATCGTTAATGGCGTCGCTTCGACTCCTTCGGCTACTGCAACAACAGGTATTTTTTTGGCCCTGGCGTAGCCCACTTCGAACATTGTTCCAGCATCGACATCGTTCAGAAGAGCGAGCACCATCCCCGACGAATCCAGGGCTACGAGGTCAGCCGGAGCAACCTCATCTGGTGGACCCGCCCCTACATCGTGAATCGGTGAAAATACGTGGAAGCCCATATCGGTCAGCACACCACGCACCTCATCGACGAGCCATTGTTGAGCTGTACTAAAGAACGGGCCCGCCAGGTAAATATGGCTCTCGGGTATCGCGCGGCGAGCACCCGAACCGTGTCGCGCATGCGACTCATATGCTTCAGCCTGAAAATCGGCAATCTCTTCGGCGGTGAAACGATCACGCGATGACTCCACATAACCGGCAGCCACTCTTGAAGCAAACCATGCGGCTGCTAAAGGCTCTTGATCTTCAACGAGCCACGCATATGCAAATGCCGCGGAGAACACGTCGCCCGAGCCGATCTTGTAGACCTTCAGAGTCGGGAAAGGGCGCACCCAACCTTGGGATCCGGCTGTTCGGACTAATGCTCCTTGTGGGCCGCACTTCACGACGACGACTGAGACGCTGGGTTGCAGGAGAAGGGTGCTCGCCATGGCCGCCGGTTCCTTTTCGCCTGTCAGGGCCAGACCCTCCGAATGAGACAGAACAATTGCCAACTCACCAGCTGTGGACCCGTTCTCGCCGAAAGGTTTTGCCGCGAACCCGTCTTGAGGGTCATAGACGACCTTACGAGCGCAGACAGGCAATCGGCCGTCGACCATACCAAACACCAAGGCTAAGTCTGCCTTGATGGGAGCCATCTGTTTTGATTGTTCAATCTTCATCGGGAAGATCGTGGGACGCGCTAGCGGATGGCGGTATCGAAACCAGATGTCGTCCTGGCCCGGGTAGTCGTTTAGCGTATAGCCCACCTTGGTCGCGATGCTCTGGAAAATGGTTCTTAATCGAGGTCCCGTGGCTGTCGATAGGACAACTTGTGCACCCAAGCTAGCCAAAATCGCGGCCGCGCGACCCCCACTCCCACGAAAAACCTGACGGGGCGGGAAAGAGCACTCCTCGCCGTAAGCTCCGCCGATTACCGTGAGCGGCTCGCTCATTTGGACTTAACTTTCACGGTACACTTGCCGCCGACGATCGAGATCACCTCTGCGGTGAAGTCGTAGCCATTCTGGATGCAGTTGATCAAATTGGTGATCTTTGTGCCGGTCAAGGCACCGGCTACCGCGCCGTTGTACTCGACGACGATGGCGGTTTGCGGAGCGACCTGAAGGACCACATTCAGTACGACGCCCACACTCAGTTGGCCAATGACCGCGGGCTGCGGCGAAGTAATGACTGAGAAAAAGGACAGTTGGTCGCAAGGATTACTCGGGGCACTTGGTGTCCAACCACCCGATCCAGATCCACCCATAACTCTCCATTGAGGATTCTATTATCAGCTAATCGGGATACTTTTACAAGATTGCCGACGTAAGGTGAAAGTGTGGCTTTCCCTGGAAATCCATCCTGAGGAAAAATGTCCAGAAGAAGGGCGTGCCCGAAAGGCAAAACCTACACGACGAGAAGGCGATGAAAGCGGCTTCCGCTTCCGATTGTGGTCAACGCGTCGAACAAAAGATCGCCAAATTGGTAAGCATCTTTCATAAATTGACGACTTGAATCCCGATCTGAAAAACGCGCCACCAGCCTGTGCTCGTCCGCATTGGTCGCCTCAAGGAAACGCTCATACTGTTCAAGCAGTCGGCTAATCACGTCGCGTGCGTCAGCCAAATCCCCTTGGTCTCGCAGCCACTCAAGCCTTTTGGTTGGTGTCATCCTGATCATATCGATGGCCTCGGATGGACTAACAGTACTCTGTTGTCTATGGACAGCCAGGAGATAGAGAAGGGCGGAGTAGCACGTAAGGAGTCGACTGTGTTTCAATTTATAATTTTTGAGCTTGCCCTTAGCCTTCTCTTCCTCCGGAACTCTCTTTGTCCGGGCTTCATAATTGACGCAAAAGGTGCGCCAGAGACGAAGAATATCATTGGCAAGAAAGGCGGGGACGAAATCGTTCTTGTGGTCTTCGTAGTCCCTCCAGTAAGCTGCAATCACCTCCTTCGTTACATCCTCGTAAACGTCGGATTCCAGAATTGGACAGCTTTCAAGCAGGAGAAGCAGTCGGGCGGTAAACGTGTTGGTAACATCATCCTCCGGAGTGCCGAGCGTCTTGGTGAACTCGTGAACGGAGTAGTGCACGAGATATCGGCCGTCGCCCGAAAATTCGGGGATGCCAAGGTCGCGAGTAGCCTGGATCAGATCCGCCTTGATGCAGATTTCGTCGAGACGTTTCAGTAAGCTGCCCTCGATCCCGTTAGGTCCTGGCTTCCCGTCCCGCCGACCAACGATAAAGAGGTCAAGATCACTGTACTGACTCGCTTCACCTCGCCCGAACGATCCCGTTGCGTAGGCGCAAGCCTTTCCGCGCGCGAGAGGTTCCGCTGACTTGAGTGACTCGTGAATTTTTCCGATCCGGATCTCGGTTTCACTCCTGCGGTCAGCGAGTTCGCCCAAATACACCCTCCCATTCAAAGACATTCGCGAATATTTCCGCCTGCTCAATCGCATCATCCAGAGCATGATGGGTATGGGAGTGCTCGGCGCGGAGCGAAGGCTGCAGTTTTGACCGGCCCGCTTCTGAAATTGGAATGCCTGCCTTCACCGCCACTGCAGTCTTGATGTCGAAGCAGCGCGAGTAGTCGAAGGGCGAGCCGTCTCTTGAGAAGCGAATGAAGTACCAATACAACCATGTCCAATCGAAGCTCAGTGGGTAAGCGACTAGTACGGGCCGCGCCGGTCCGGCGATGTCCTTGATCCAGCGAGCCGTCTCAGTCATCGCGGTCTCGGGAGGTTCCCCTTCAAGACACAAGCGAGCTCTGTCCAGACCGTTGATACGAAGCGCTTCAGGCTCGAATTCTTTGGAGATTGGTCTCAGTTCCTTATACAGGGACTGGCGGTATGCCTTCGGGCGTTCAAAGTTTCTCCCGTCATAGGAACCGGCATAAACGATTGCAAACGAGAGGATAGAGAATGGACCTGGGATCGGACCGTCGGTCTCAACGTCCGCTGAAAAGTAAGCGTCCACTTTGCTCTCCCGACATATTCCTTCACGATCCGCGCCTGCTGGAGCGAGGTCTACTTTGTCGGCAAGCTTCAAATCCATGACACTCATGGTACCAGCATGATGCCTCGTGTCTAGGGGGTCAATCGGCCCTCTCCGAACGCTCGCAGCGAGCGCGCAATGGAGTTCGCGCGACGCCGGGAAAGATCCGCCGCGACAGCCCGCATGCCACCGCTATGACCAAGTTACTGCCGATATTGCGGAATATCTGGGCGGGGCTGGATAGCCCGATGCCCGACCTGTGGGCGACGGGCCGCGTGAAGTGTTATGTTGAGCGGAAGCTTCTTCTCTGCCCGCGGTAGGGCGAGCGCAGGGCCGGCCCACTGGCCAACAGTGCACGTATGGACAATCAATTTTTCGAGCGGCCGATTCTCAATTCTCCATACGAGTACCCGGCTCGCTATTGGGAGCTCGATGAACAGGGCCAGCCGACGCAGCGGATTGTTGAAAGCCGCCGGCGCGCCGAGTTCATCACGCCCATCCCTAAGCCGCGGAAGCGCAAGAGTGCGGCTGGGCAGCAACAGATAGTTTTCGATGAGGGCAAAGGGCTCTCTACCGAGAAGCAACAATACGACCCGACTTCGGCCGTTATCAACGAGCTCCGCCACTACGTTGACCAATGGCGCAGCTTCCCCAACCCCAACGACTGGAAAGTCACGCCCGATACCCAGCGTCTTCTTCAGCACTGGCGTCACCACAAGTTCACCGATGTTCGGCCATTCTTTTGCCAGATCGAAGCTGTGGAAACTGCCATCTGGCTGACCGAGGTCGCTCCCCAATTGGGAAAGACTGGCAAGCGGTTTCTGGAGCATCTCGCCGATGCCAACAATGGGGCGAATCCGCAGTTAGTGCGTTTGGCCCTGAAGCTCGCCACCGGCGCCGGCAAGACCACCGTCATGGCGATGATCATTGCCTGGCAGACGATCAATGCCATCCGCCAGCCTGGCAGCAGCAGGTTCACCCGAGGCTTTCTCGTCGTGACGCCTGGCTTAACGATCCGGGACCGGCTCCGGGTGCTCCAGCCCAACGACCCGGACAGCTACTACCAAGACCGCGAGCTGGTTCCCGGCGACATGCTCAGCGAGCTCGATCGCGCCAAGATCGTCATCACCAACTACCATGCTTTCAAACTACGTGAGCGCGTCGAACTTTCCAAGGGCGGCCGTTCGCTGCTCCAGGGTCGTGGAGAAGAATTGAACACGCTGGAAACCGAAGGACAGATGATCCAGCGCGTGATGCCTGGACTGATGGGCCTTAAGAACATCCTGGTGCTCAATGACGAAGCTCATCACTGTTACCGGGAGAAGCCCGAAGTCGATGAAATCAGCGAATTGAAAGGCGATGACAAGGAAGAGGCCAAGAAAAACAACGAGGCGGCTCGCCTTTGGGTTTCTGGCCTTGAGATCGTCAAACGCAAGCTGGGCATTGCGCGGGTGATGGACCTTTCCGCGACACCGTTTTTCCTCAGCGGGTCGGGCTACGCCGAAGGGACCCTGTTCCCATGGACGATGAGCGACTTCTCGCTGATGGACGCCATCGAATGCGGAATCGTCAAACTGCCTCGAGTGCCGGTCGCCGACAACATACCCGGTGGGGAGATGCCGCAGTTCCGAAACATTTGGGAGCATATCCGCACCAAGATGCCTAAGAAGGGACGCGGAAAGTCGGGTACTCTAGATCCGCTTAGCCTCCCGGTCACGCTGATCACTGCCTTGGACGCGCTCTACGGACACTATGCAAAGACCTATGCGGAATGGGTCAAACACGGGGTCCGAGTCCCACCGTGCTTCATCATCGTCTGTCAAAACACGGCTATTTCAAAGCTCATCTATGACTACATTTCCGGGTTCCATCGCACGAACGAAGATGGTTCCACATTGCTTGAGAATGGTCGCCTGGAGTTGTTCCGAAACTTTGATGAGCACGGGACCCCGCTTGCCAGGCCTAGCACTCTTTTGATCGACAGCCAGGAAATCGAATCTGGCGACGCGCTGGACGACAAATTCCGCACCATGGCGGCCGACGAGATCGAGCGTTTTCGCCGCGACATCATCGACCGGACCGGCGACCGCCATCAGGCTGACAACATCACTGATCAGGAGCTGCTCCGGGAAGTGATGAACACCGTGGGCAAGCACGGTAAGCTTGGCGAAGCGATCCGGTGTGTGGTCTCGGTCTCCATGCTTACGGAAGGTTGGGATGCCAACACCGTCACGCACGTTCTGGGCGTGCGCGCTTTTGGCACGCAGCTGCTCTGCGAGCAGGTCATTGGCCGGGCGCTCCGACGACAGTCCTACGAGCTTAACGATGACAACAAGTTCAACGTGGAATACGCGGACGTCCTGGGCATTCCTTTCGATTTCACGGCGAAGCCGGTTATCGCTCCGGTGCAGCCGCCGCGCGAAACCATACAGGTGAAGGCCATCCGCCCCGACCGCGATGCGCTCGAAATCCGGTTCCCTCGCGTCGCCGGCTACCGCGTGGAACTGCCCGAGGAGCGCCTCACCGCCAAGTTCAATGACGACTCGGTCTTGGAACTGACTCCCGACCTGGTTGGACCATCCGTCACGAAAAACGAAGGCATTATTGGCGAGGGTGTCGAACTCAGCCTGGAGCACCTGAATGACATGCGAATATCCACGGTGCTTTTTCACTTGACCAAACGCCTGGTGTACACCAAATGGCGCGACGCGGGCGAAGATCCCAAACTCCACCTGTTTGGGCAACTCAAGAGGATCACCAAGCAGTGGCTCGATACCTGCCTAGTATGCAAGGGCGGAACGAAGCCCGCGCAACTCCTGTACCCGGACCTGGGGAACATGGCCTGCGAACGGATCACGGCCGCTATTACCCGTTCCCTAGTGGGCGCCAGCCCCATCAAAGCCGTGCTCGATCCCTATAATCCCACGGGCTCCACCGCACACGTAAAGTTCAATACGTCACGAATGGACCGCTGGCAGACCGATGCCCGCCGGTGTCACGTCAACTGGGTGATCCTCGACAGCGACTGGGAGGCCGAGTTCTGCCGGGTGGCCGAATCCCACCCTCGAGTGAAGGCATACGTCAAGAATCACAACCTCGGGCTGGAAGTGCCCTACCGCTATGGCTCAGAGACGCGAAGATACCTTCCAGACTTCATCGTGCTAGTGGACGATGGACATGGTGACGATGACCTCCTGCACCTCATCGTGGAGATCAAAGGCTACCGACGCGAAGATGCCAAGGAGAAGAAGGCCACCATGGACACCTACTGGGTGCCGGGAGTAAACAACAACGGCCAGTACGGTCGCTGGGCATTCGCAGAGTTTACCGACGCTTACCAGATCCAGGCCGACTTCGAATCCAAGGTGGAAGGCAAGTTCAATAAGATGATCGAGTCCGTTAGTGCGCAACCGGTCGCGTAGGGACAGCATGGCCACGAAACCCCCGAAACTAGAGAAAAAGAAGACAGTCGCAACACTCACCCACGAGGAAGCTTCGCGCAAAAATATTCCCACTGCCGAATTCCAATCCGTGATGCGCAAGGACGAGCAAAGTCCCATCCGAGTTGCATATGAACGTCGCAACCGCGACCTCGACCCGCAACTGGTCTGGCGCGGCAAGGATGAGCAGGACTGGTCCGACCTGGTCACGCACGCGCCACCGATTTACATTCAGGAGAAGGTTCACCCCAAGGTTTTGATCGACGACCTACTGCGCCGCAGTGCCGCCGATCGAAAGGTAACAGAGGATCAGATCGACCTCTTCGCTGACTTCAACGGTGTGCCTGAGGGAAACGCGAAGACCGAGTTCTACCAGCACGACGCCAACTGGTCCAATCGCATGATTCTCGGCGATAGCCTGCAAGTGATGGCGTCGTTGGCGGAGCGCGAGGGATTGCGCGGGCAGGTTCAATGCGTCTACATTGATCCTCCCTACGGAATCAAGTTCAATTCCAACTTCCAGTGGTCCACCACGAGTCGGACTGTGACCGACGGCAACGCAGAACAAATCACGCGCGAGCCGGAACAGGTGAAGGCGTTTCGAGATACTTGGCGGGATGGGATTCACTCGTATCTGTCGTACCTGCGGGATCGGCTAACGGTCGCCAGGGACCTCTTGACCGACTCGGGGTCAATCTTCGTCCAAATTGGTGACGAGAATGTTCACCGGGTGCGAGCCTTGATGGATGAGGTTTTGGGTGACGCGAACCTCATTGCGGAAGTTGCCTTCAAGACGACGAGCTCATTCACCAGCAATACTCTGTCGCGATCCTATGATTTCATCCTGTGGTACGGACGGAATGCTCAAGCCGTAAAATACCGACCGTTGTACCAGTCGAAGACACTGGCTGACGACAAGGGAGGTAGGTTTACGCGGATTCAAGAGGCGAACCTCAACCGGCGGTTTATGACCGCCGAGGAACGCGGCGACGAAGAAACAGTTCCGTCCGACGCAAGAATCTATCGACACGACAATCCGTACTCGCAAGGCAGAGCCGCGCATCCTCAGCCCTTCAGCTTTCAAGGCTATGACTTCGATCCCTGGCTCAAGAATTCCCATTGGAAATGCCAGTACCCTACGGGTGTGTTTCGTCTTGCGCGTGGCAATCGGATGGCATTACCCACAGCGAAGTCGATTTCATACGTCAGGTTTCTTGACGATTTTGGTGTGCAGAGCATGGCCAATGTTTGGCTTGACACGCAAACAGGCGCGTTCACGGATGACAAAATCTACGTGGTCCAAACGAACACAAAAGTCATTGAGCGCTGCATCCTGATGGCAACAGACCCCGGTGACCTCGTTGTTGATCCGACCTGCGGTTCCGGTACCACTGCCTACATAGCTGAACAGTGGGGTCGCCGTTGGATCACGGTCGACACATCGCGAGTCGCACTCGCTCTAGCCCGCGCTCGCATCATGGGTGCTCGGTATCCTTACTACTTTCTGGCTGACAGCAAGGACGGTCAACAGAAAGTGTCAGAAGTCACGCACTCAGTTCCGTCCGAGATTCCGATCCACGGCGATATCCGCCAGGGCTTTGTTTACGAGCGCGTCACGCACATTACGCTCAAGTCGATCGCCAATAACGCCGAGATCGATGTCATCTGGGACAAGTTTCAAGGCGTGCTAGAACCGCTGCGCGAGCAGCTCAACGCAGCGCTAAAGCAGAAATGGGAAGAATGGGAGATTCCCTGGGACGCTGATGATGAGTGGTCTAACAACGCAAAGACGCTGCACGGTAAGTGGTGGCAGCAGCGCATTGCGCGCCAGACGGAGATAGACGCCTCCATTGCCGCAAACGCGGAGTCCGAATACCTCTACGACAGACCCTACGATGATAGGCGAAAGGTCCGCGTAGCGGGACCTTTCACCGTGGAGAGCCTTTCTCCGCACCGCGTGCTGGCCGTGGATGAGAACGACGAGCTAATTGACGGCGCTACGAAATCAAAGAATGGCGATGAGCAGGGGTTCGTCGACATGATCCTGGAGAATCTCAAGACGGCCGGCGTCCAGCAGGCGCACAAGGAAGACAAGATCACGTTCTCTTCCATCACGCCGTGGCCCGGCGACATGGTCTGCGCCGAGGGCCGCTATGCGGAAGGCGCTGGCAAGGAAAAACGCGCGGCGATCTTCATTGGTCCTGAGTTTGGAACCGTCTCCCGTCCGGATCTCGTCGAGGCCGCGCGCGAAGCCGGTGACGCGGGCTTCGATGTGCTCGTCGCTTGCGCCTTCAACTACGATGCCCGTTCGACTGACTTCGAAAAGCTCGGCCGCATCCCGGTGCTGAAAGCCCGCATGAATGCCGACCTGCACATGGCCGACGATCTGAAAAACACCGGCAAGGGCAACCTATTCGTCATCTTTGGGGAGCCGGACATCGACATCCTGAACGCCTCGAATGGCCAGATCAAGGTAAAGGTCAACGGCGTGGACGTGTTTCATCCCAACACGGGCGAGGTTCGCAGTGACGGCGCCGAAGGGATCGCCTGCTGGTTCATCGATACCGATTACAACGAGGAGAGCTTCTTTGTCCGCCACGCCTATTTCCTGGGCGCGAACGATCCATACAAGGCCCTCAAGACCACGCTCAAGGCCGAAGTAAACGAAGACGCCTGGGCCACACTGAACAGTGATACTTCCCGCCCATTCGACAAGCCGAAATCCGGGCGGATCGCCGTAAAGGTTATCAACCATCTGGGCGATGAAGCGATGAAGGTGTTCCGGGTGGCCTGAACAGGGCCCAGGTGATAGAAGGCAATGGTCCGCCGAGTCACAGCCGCCCACTTCCACCGATTCATGAGCGCCGGCCGGACCCGACCTCCTCTCTGCGGCTGTGAAGATGGCTCGGGTAATCGGGTTGATGACTACGTTGTGAAGCTCCGTGGAGGCATGGAACGCGGAGAAGGCGGATTGGTCTGCGAACTGCTGGCGTCATGTCTGGCCACCCACTTCGGCATTGCGGTGCCTGAGCCCGCGCTGGTGATGATCGAGCATGATTTTGCCGAATTAGTGGCTCTTGCTGAGCAAAAGAAAGCTGGTCATTTGCGAAAGAGTGTTGGACTCAACTTCGGTTCTCGCCAGTTGAGCGATGTGACGGCTTGGCCCGTGGACAAGGCGATCCCGGAGGCGATGTGGCAGGCAGCGGTGAACGTCTTCGCGTTCGATGCACTGGTTCAGAATCCCGATCGCCGCTTCAGCAATCAGAATCTCTTCACTCGCGGCGACACTCTCTTTGTCTTCGACCACGAACTCGCCTTCTCCTTTCTGCTGGACATCGCCCCATCACGAACACCGTGGCGGCTTGACCGCCAGGCCTACCTGACGGATCACGTGTTCTATAGACAGTTGCGATCCAAGCCGATTGATTTGAAGGGGTTCGTGCACGCGCTCAGGGATTTGCCAGGCCGGCACCTCGATGCCACCTTGGCGGAGGTACCCTCAGAGTGGAACAATGAAGACCTCGGCAAAATCGAGCGGCACCTGCGCGCGGTCAGTAACCACGCCGGGGAATTCGCGGAGGAGATCAGAAAGAGGCTTGTATGAAGAAGATCCCCTATAGCTTCAGCGTCCTGCGGTATGTGCACGATTCGGTTACGCAGGAGTTCGTAAACATTGGAGTCGCCGTGTACTCCGCCGAAGCCGGATTCCTCCGCGCCAGGTGCGCGACCCACTATGCGCGAATCACCCGAATGTTCGCGAAGATCGACGGTAACCGGTTCCGGCAGTTAACCCACTACATTCAGGAACAGGTCAGCGGGATCGGCGCAAAGATGGCAATCCGGCCTTCGGAACTCCCGTTTGAACCCAGCCTGGCGATCGAGCAACTGCTAGCCAGAGTGCTCCCGCCCGACGATAGTTCCGTGCAGTTTTCTCACGCGGGCGTCGGATTAAGCCGTGATCTTGAACAGACTTTGGCCGAGCTGTTCGAGCGGTACATCGAACAGTACACTCGAACCACAGTCCGCCGCGACGATGAAGACGTGTGGCGGACCGTTTTCCGGGAGCCGCTGGACCGCCGGGATGTTACGGCCTATCTGGCGCCCAAGCAAATTGTCGCGCCTAATTACGACTATAATTTTCAGCACGCCTGGAAAAACAAAGTCTGGCATCTCTACGAACCGGTTTCATTCGACATGGTAGACAGCGGGTCCATGGTTGACAAGGCGAACCGATGGGTAGGCCGAGCCATGAGCCTGAGTGACAGCAAGGAGAAGTTCCAGATCCATCTTTTGCTGGGCGAGCCGGAGGACAGCCGTCTACAAGCCACCTTCGTCAAGGCCCAGAATATCCTCCAGAAAATGCCCGGACAGAAGGAATTGATCCGCGAAAGCGAGGCGGAAGCGTTCGCGGAGAAGTTTGAGAAGGAAATTCGACAGCACGAGAAGGCCGACTGATGCTTTCCGGGCGGCCGAAGGCTTTTGCGGAAATCCCTTAGCATGGAGTTCCGAATTGCCGATACGTTCACGGACAGCCTCGCCAAGCTCACTGGCGATGAGCAGAAGGCCGTTAAGACGACGGCGTTCGATCTCCAACTGAACCCGGCGCATCCGAGCCTCCAATTCCACAAGCTCGATAAAGCTAAGGATCGCCGGTTCTGGTCTATCCGGGTGAGCAGCGATGTGCGGCTGATCGTCCACAGGACTGATTCCAGCATTCTGCTTTGCTACGTCGCCCATCACCACGACGCTTACCAGTGGGGAGAGCGGCGGAGGCTCGAAACCCATCCCAAGACCGGCGCGGCACAGCTTGTGGAAATTCGGGAAACGGTGCAGGAGATCAAAATCCCGAAGTACGTGGAGCAGGCGGAACCAGTACCGGTTAAGATCGCGCATCCGAAGCCACTCTTGTTCGCCGGCATCTCTGAGGAGGAGTTGCTCGGATTCGGCGTACCGGCCGAATGGTTGGCCGACGTGCGCCGCGCCGATGAGGACGCTCTGTTGCAACTAGCGGATCACTTGCCGAGCGAGGCCGCCGAGGCGTTGCTGGATCTGGCCACGGGCGCCGTGCCAACGATCGCCAAGCCTGTTTCCCTTGGGGGCGACCCGTTCCAACATCCCGACGCCCAACGCCGATTCCGGGTGATGACGAACGTGGAGGAACTGGAGCGCGCGCTCGACTTTCCCTGGGACAAATGGACGATTTTCCTTCATCCCGCGCAGCGCACTTTGGTTGAACGCAACTACGGCGGCCCAGCGCGGGTGGCGGGTTCAGCAGGAACGGGCAAGACGATCGTTGCATTGCACCGCGCCGTCTTCCTGGTTCGGGCGAATCCGGACGCGAGGGTGCTGCTAACGACTTTTTCCGATACACTGGCGAACGCACTGCGGACGAAACTCCGGCGTCTCATCAGCAACGAGCCGCGGCTCGGTGAGCGACTCGAGGTTCATTCGATGAACGCCATCGGCCGACGGCTGTATGAGGTGAACCTGGGCCGTCCGCAGATTGCATCCCGCGAAATGATCGGAGAGCTCTTAAAAGAAGCCGCTGGAGCGGTGAAAGCGCACAAGTTCTCCCTGCAATTCCTGATGACGGAATGGGAACAGGTGGTTGACGCATGGCAGTTGGGATCCTGGGAATCCTACCGTGATGTGGTGCGGTTGGGGCGCAAGACACGACTCAAGGAAGCCCAGAGGCTGGTTCTTTGGTCGATTTTCGAACGCGTTCGGTCGGCACTCAAGTCGCGAGGCCTGGTTACCTATTCGGACATATTCAGCCTGGTCGGGTCGAAGCTCAGAGCGAGCACGCATCCGCCATTCGATTTCGCGGTGGTCGATGAGGCTCAGGATGTCAGTGTCCCGCAATTACGATTTCTCGCCACTCTCGGAGCGGGCCGCCCGAATAGCCTCTTTTTCGCAGGCGACTTGGGCCAACGGATCTTTCAGCAGCCGTTCTCCTGGAAATCACTCGGCGTCGATGTTCGCGGACGTTCATCTGTGCTGCGAGTCAACTACCGAACGTCGCATCAGATCAGGACGCAGGCCGATCGCCTACTGGGTCCCGAAGTATCCGACGTGGACGGCAACAAGGAAGACCGCAAGGGCACAATCTCGACGTTCAACGGTCCGCCGCCGGACGTCATGGTTCTGGATACCGCCCAGGAAGAGATCAAGGCCGTAAGCCAATGGCTCGCGTCGAGGACCAGCGAGGGCATAGTGCCGCACGAAATTGGCGTCTTCGTCCGATCCGCGGCGGAACTTGACCGCGCTCGTGTAGCTGTCGAGGATGCGATGCTCCCCTACAAAGTGCTCGACGACAATGTTGAGACGATCAGCGGCAGGGCCTCGATCAGCACGATGCACTTGGCAAAGGGGCTGGAATTCCGCACGGTAGCGGTGATGGCCTGTGACGACGAGGTGATTCCGCTGCAGGAACGGATGGAGACAGTCGCGGACGACGCGGATCTTGAAGAGGTCTACAACACCGAGCGGCATCTGCTGTACGTCGCTTGCACGCGTGCACGCGATCATTTGCTGGTGAGCGGTGTCCAGCCAGCATCCGAGTTCTTGGATGACCTTCGGAAATGAGTCCACACCAGCAACGCCCGGAAGGAGTCGGCCATGTTACGTGCGCTCTTGATTCATGAGGAATATGTTGAACAGATTCTGAAACGAAAGAAGACGTGGGAGATCCGTGGCTCGCGAATCGCCATCCGCGATCTTATTGGATTGATCCCGAGCGGTTCCGGGACCATTACCGGCGTTTGCGAAGTGGTCGATTGCATCGGTCCCCTTTCCGTGACCTCGTTCCGTACAAACGCAGCGAAAGCCGGAATGCGTCCGAGCGAGGCAAAGCTTGGTCATTACTCAAAGACATACGCCTGGGTCCTTAAGCGGGCCAGGCGATTAGAGAGGCCGGTTCGGTATCGGCACCCGTCCGGCGCGGTCATTTGGGTCAATCTCGAAGGTCGGGTCGAGCGTGCGATCCGGACGCAGCTATGACGCCTAACTCGCTACTCTCAGTTTGATTGCGTCATTCGGCGCGTGTAAAAGGTCTTGTTTTGTACCCAGATACCGTTCAGTTGTCTGCACCGACGCGTGGCCCCCGTTCAGCATACTCGCGGGCTTCATCTGGTACGATGTCCCGTCGGCATTGCCCAGAAAGAACATCGGCGTCCCCATGACACCGGCCGACTGGCCCTCGGCCATATCCTTGCGAACCGCTGCGGCGTAGCGGCCGCTGTCGAGGCATGTCTTGAATTTCGTTGTATCCAACCCCATCGCGTCGGCATATCCGGCCAGGTCCTCCTTCGCCAGCTTTTGCTGATTCGCAAATAGACGGTCGTGCATGTCCCAGGCGCGATTTTGTTCAGCCGCGCAATGGTTGGCCTGCGCGGCCAGGAACGAGTTCGGGTGCAGCGACTCCAGGGGAAAATCTTTCACCACATACCTTACTTTCCCGGATTTGATGTATTCGTTCTCGATTTGGGAAAAAGTGTTCTGCGCGTGGCGGCTACAGAACGGGCATTGCATATCGGTGTACTCGATGATAGTTACCGGAGCTTTCGGGTCTCCTTTTACCAAGATTCCCGTGGCGTCCAACGCGTTTTTCGGCAGCGCGGGACCGCCGGTAGCCGCTCGCGGAGCGTTCTTGAGAAGCTCTTTGATCTCCTGAAGGTCCCTCTGCATCGCCTTTTGAACTTCCTTCAGTTCTGTAATCTCCTTACGGAGGGCAGCGTCATCCTGCGCGAAGGCACAAGGTCCTGCCGCGAAGACCACGCATAGCACCACCGCCGATCGCCGCCCCCGCGGCGGCAACGTCGGCGGTTGGTACGCACTCCGATTGATCATTTATGAATCCTCCACCCTGGTTCGAATCGGTACCCGAGCCCGGCAGGTACGCTTCCGCATTCAGGCTAAACAAGCGCTCCCTCTGAACAATATGCTAATTAATCGTTTCCGACAATTCTCTCGATGGCGTAGCCAAGAGGGCTAAGAGTGGGTGGGGATGCTGTTTAGCCACTGCGTGAACGGGCGATTGGCCACAAACCGGGTTCTGCTACAACCGCGTTAAGCAGCATTATCGTCGCCGATTTGGATAGCTCCGCAAGTGTCACACGCGGACGCAGTGGACGGGAACGGCGTTTCTCAGGCCCTATCCACTGTACACGAATCGCTTCTTGAAGATAGAATCAGCTAACACCCTATGTCTCTGGCTCCCGGCACTCGTTTGGGACCATACGAGATTCTTGGGCCGCTCGGCGCGGGCGGCATGGGCGAAGTGTATCGAGCCAAGGACACCAAGCTGGATCGTGAAGTAGCGATCAAAGTTCTACCCTCGGCGCTGGCACAGCATCCCGACCGCCTGGCTCGTTTTGAGCGCGAAGCCAAAGTGCTGGCAGCTCTTAATCACCCCAACATCGCGATCATTTACGGTCTCGAAGACCACGCCATCGTGATGGAGCTGGTCGAAGGACCCACACTGGCGGATCGCATCGCCGTGGGCGCGCTTCCACTTGATGAATCGCTGAAGATTGCCGTGCAAATCGCCGACGCGCTCGAAGCCGCGCACGAAAAGGGAATCGTGCATCGCGACCTGAAGCCGGCCAACATCAAGGTCCGCGAAGACGGCACGGTGAAGGTTTTGGATTTTGGACTGGCGACAGCCGTGCAATCCAACACTGCCGAGCGAAGTGATGGCGCGAATTCTCCCACGCTTACCATGGGCGGGACCGAGGTGGGGGTGATCCTAGGTACCGCATCTTATATGAGTCCGGAGCAGGCCGCGGGGAAGCCAGTGGACCGCAGAGCCGACATCTGGTCGTTCGGAGTCGTGCTGTGGGAAATGCTGACGGGGAGACGGCTGTTCCACGGCGAGTCGGTTTCGCACACCTTGGCGGACGTGCTGCGTGCAGAAATTGATTTCGGTAAGCTGCCGGCATCAACGCCCGCGCCGATTCGTGAGCTGCTCAAGCGGTGTCTGGACCGCGACCTGAAGACCCGGTTGCGTGACATCGGGGAGGCGCGCATCGCGATCCAGAAGTATCTCGCGAATCCGACCAGCTCGCCTGATGTCACGAGCGCTACCTCACCATCGCGGCATCTCTGGCTTTGGATCGCCGCGACATCGGTTTGCTTCCTCGCGGCTGTAGCCCTTGCCTTCATCCACTTCCGCGAGCGGCAGCCAGAGGCACCAGTGGTGCGCTCGACTCTTCTTCCGCCGGACAGCGCGACCCCGGACTTCGGCAACGGCCTGGGACTGCCAACCCTCTCGCCCGATGGCCTCAAGATCGTATTCGGTGCGCGGACCGCCGACGGCAAGGACCCGCTGTGGGTCCGGTCTTTGGATGGACTGGTGGCGCAGCCCTTGGCCGGCACGGACGGGGCGATCTTTCCTTTTTGGTCGCCCGACGGCAAGTTCATCGCGTTTTTCGCGGATAGCAAGTTGAAGAAAATCGATGCGTCGGGTGGCCCAGCAATCACTTTGGCCGACGCTCCGCTAGGCCGGGGCGGAAGCTGGAGCCCCGAAGGTGTCATCATTTTTGCGCCCGTTAACGCCTTAGGTCCGCTCTTGCGAGTTTCATCGGCCGGCGGAGCATCCACACCGATCAGCACCGCGCAAGGACGCTTGCCCTGGTTCCTTCCCGATGGGCGACACTTTCTTTATCAGGTTCAGCCAGGGAACTCGACCATTCGCGCTGGGTCGCTCGATGGCGGAGAGAGCAAGATGGTGATTGAAGCTGGTTCCAACGCCCTTTATGCGGAAGGGCACCTGCTCTTTTTGCGCGACGGCGCGTTGATGGCTCAAACGTTCGATGCCAAGCGCTTGGTGACCACCGGGGAAGCGGTTCCTGTGGCCGAGCACATTCAAACCGTACTGAACAGCGGGACAGTCGGAGTATTCTCGGTTTCGCAGACGGGAATGCTTGCGTACCGGAGTGGCCTCGGTTTTTCTGGGCTGGAATTGACTTGGTATGATCGGGCCGGAAAAAAGGGGGCTGAGGTGGGCGAACCTGCCGGCCTCGTCGACTTTCGACTTTCACCGGACCGAAAGAGCCTCGCGGCCACCATAACCACTGGCGGGTACGCTAACATCTGGACTTACGATGTCTCGCGGGGTCTCCGGACCCGGCTTACCTTCGAAGCAGCAAACGATCAGGATCCGGTCTGGTCCCCCGACGGGCGCAATATCATATTAGGGTCGGTTCGGAAGGGCCACCGGGATCTATATAGAAAACAGGCCAATGGCGCTGGTCCTGAAGAATTGCTCTACTCAGACGATCTGGAGAAATATCCTAGAAGCTGGTCACCCGACGGGAATTTTCTGCTGTATGATGCCGCCGGCCCCAAAACGGGGGGCATCTGGGCGCTACCACTCACGCAGCAGCCAGGAGGTTCGCTGAAACCGTTTCCGGTCGTGCAACCGCCCTTCAGTGCGACCTTAGGGGAATTTTCTCCGGACGGACGGTGGATCGCCTATCAATCGAATGAATCCCAACGTTATGAGATCTACGTGACCTCGTTTCCACCGGGGTCAGGTGGAAGGCGGCAGATCTCAACGGCAGGAGGAGTTCTTGCGCGATGGCGTCCAGATGGTAAGGAGATCTTTTACATTGCGCCGGACCGGCGGTTAATGGCAGCAGAGGTGGTTGTCAAAGGTGGAACACTCGAACCCGGCACGGTCCGACCGCTGTTTGGCTCCCCGGACCTGACGCCGGGCAACCCCTATTACGATGTTTCAGGCGATGGGCAGCAGTTTCTGTTGCGCACTTTCCCGGAGCAGAAATCAGCCGAACCGCTGACGCTGGTCCAAAATTGGGTGGCAAGATTGAAGAAATAGGGCAGGAACCGGCTGATCAGATTAACGCGTCGCATCCTATCAAGACATTCCGCTTGATAAGTCCGCTTCTCGTCTAGTGGCTGGCCCTTGGCGGGTGAACGTTTTGCCTGCCTGATGCTTTTCATTAACGGCGAATGAATCAGTCAGCGAGCTTCAACGAATGCGACTGGGAATATTCAGTGGTCGAATCGTCGAGGTCACAGGAGGCAAGGTATCGTTCAAAGCGTCGCGATACCAAGCCCTCGGGCGGATCTAAAATGCTCTCGGCGAGAAGCATCCGTTCCACGTATTCGTAAATCAAGTTCACATCGCCCGGGTGGTTGATGGAATGAAACCACATGGAGTGTCCACGAAACTGGAGAAGCACGACGTTGGCTAGTGGACAGGGACCGAGACAACCAGAAATGGTGAGATGAAGCCGCCTCCTGATTCCACGTTTTTTCCATTGGCGCTTAAATTCTTCGAGCGATAATTCGGGGAAGCCTTTGTCGGTGCGTCCGCAGCAACAGCCGTTGCAGACGAACAGGTGGCCATCCTGAATCCTGATCTCTTTCACGACGCCGTCCGCGCGCGTCACCTGGTGCAGCGGACTTTGGCGATAAGCGTAGCTGATCCGAAACCCAGGACGTAGCTGTACCGGCTGACCGTGGGGCGTGTGACGATAGGCGTCGGCCCAAGCTTCGCGGCGCTCGAACAAAGCCGCCACGTCGGTGAGTCCTTTCGCCGTAACGAGTTTTTCCAGCGCCGCAAGCCAGTGGTGATAATACTCCGAGCCATCGTCAGCTTCATCGCGTTCGGCGGCGTCGGCCAATTCCGCCGCTAGCGCGGCGGCCCACTCTTTCCAGGTGAAATAGCCTTGCGCAGAAAGCCGGACGGCGATCGCGAACGCCTGCGCCTGCCATGGCTCCGCAAATACCGGACCGCCTTCGTCGCGCGGCAATTGCGGCAAATCGATCAGCCGTTCGGCGACCTTGGGATCAAACGCGCTCAAGATAGTCGTCCCACAGGTCCAGGTGAACGAGATCGCGCGGCGAAGCGGCGTCCCCCCAAAGCTCCCGGGCGGTAAAGCGAACGGAGTATAAATGTTGGCGCTTGGCGCCCAACCCCGCGGCGCTGGCATCGGGGAATGCGTACACGCCGCGATCTTGCACGATCAAGCCGCTCTTGCCGCGGGCATATCGCGGCAGACGAGTGTGACCGACCGGGTTGATATTCCGCGAGCGCACCCGCTGCCCCGCCTTGAAAAGAGGAGTGATCGATGGGTCGTTTGCGGAAGGAATGCTTCGGCTGTAATTGCTGGCCATAGCCACCGTCAGCATCGGCGTCGCCCGGGACGATCCAGGTGCCGCCTTGCCGCTCGCCAATTCTTCTTTCGTTACGAATCCGTACTGGAGCACGCGGCTCTCCATCGCCGTGAGCCATTTTTCGTAGTAGCTCATGCGCAGGTAGTCGGCCGGCGAAATGGATTCGATGTGATGACGCCACGCATCCAGGGTCCACTTGTGGAAAGCGCTGAGCGCGCGATCCATCGCATATACCCGGCTTTCCCATCGCGTATGAAAAACGGGTTCATTCGTTTCACGCGAAATCGGGCCCATGCCATGCATGCCGCCCATATCGTGTATGCCGTTCATGCCTTCCCTCCGACGCCGGACACGGACACTTTGGCGATTCCGACCATGGCATCGCGTGTCACCAGCGCCATCAGTTCGTCTTCGCTGAGTGTTTCGCTTTCGGCGGGACGCTCGGGAATCACCAGGTAGCGCACTTCGGCGGTGCTGTCCCAGACCCGTAATTCGACGTCCTCCAGTAGGTCGAGACCAAACTCGCGCAGCACCCCGCGCGGATCGATCACCGCCCTAGAACGATACGCGGTGGATTTGTACCACACAGGCGGGAGACCCAGAAGCGACCACGGGTAGCATGAGCACAAAGTGCATACCACTAAGTTGTGCACCTTCGGTCCGTTTTCGAGCGCCACCATGTGCTCTCCCTGGTGGCTGGCGAATCCCAATTCCGCGATTGCAGATGGAGCGTCGGCCAGAAGGCGAACCCGGTAACCCGGGTCCACCCAGGCTCTAGCGACCACGCGCGCGCCGTTTCGCGGACCGGTTTTGTGTTCGAAATGGTCGATCAGCGTATCCAGTGCGGCCGGATCGACAATGCCTTTTTCGACCAGCAGTGATTCCAGCGCTTTGACCCGAAGCGCGGGGTCGGAAGGCACAGCCTGATGTTCATGCCCCTGCTCTTGTTCCTGCGCATTTAGACTAGATGCCGCTGCCATGCCCGCTGTCCCGAGGAACCCGCGTCGTGTCGTGTCCATTGACGTTCCTCCCAAGATCGGCGTGCCAGGACACTACCGATCACGGTCAGTCTATCAAATCACAGGCGTTGGGAAGACCGCTAGAGATCGTAAAACTAACGGGGAACGATGTCGGGCATTATCGCCTGCGACTCTGAAAACGTTCGGCGGCGATTGGAATGAGACACGGCTGCCCGCCGCCTTCGATATAATTCCACCAATGCAACGCAGACACCTGCTCACCGCGCTTGCTTCCACAGCTCTGGCAGCCGCGCAGACTCCGCCCTCCAGCCGCATTGCCCGCAAAGGCCGCATCAAACAATCCTGCTTTACGCGGAGCCTCGCCTCC
>JBEKBK010000034.1:0-28565 GCA_050015435.1 Bryobacteraceae bacterium | reverse complement strand
CCGCCGGAACAGCGGTGACACTGCCGGGGAGCCAATTCACTGGTTGGGGCGTTTGACAGCCGAGTGGCGACGATTACCGGCCACATGCCGACTTCCCGGTACTAATGGGTTCTCGATGTGCGACTCGGCTATTTATCACCAACTGAGGTTAGGAAAGCGTCGACTGCGATCTAACGGCAATGGTCTCAAAGTTTCCAAAAACCCCGTTTTCGAGGAGCTTCACTGCTACCGAACAGAAACTAAACTGGACGCGTTGAGGAAGATTTGTAGTGAAGTGATATTCGTCGTCGGCGCTCTGTTGCCCGAATCAGCGTTGTCGCAGACCTTCGTCAATCCCGCCTCAATGCGCGTCACGCGATCCGCTGAACCCATTGGCTCCGCCAGGCCGGCGCTTCAAAGGGATCCGCAAAGTACTGGGTCTCGTGCACGACCTTACCGTTGCGGAACTCCATAATGCTCACTGTGTATGCTGATCGCCCCTGGTAGGTAATTGTGTATTCCGTGATCCAGAGATCACCGTTTCCGAGAATTCGCTTGACGTTGAAACCCGACGGCTTGCCTGGATGATGAATCCGCAAGGCCTGCAAATTGCTTCGCCCGAGGATTCGTTCTCCTGACTGCGGATAATCGCAAATGGCATCGTCAGCGTAAATATCGTGTTCCGAGTTTGCGTCGCCGGCTGCCGACGCGCTCCAGTGCTGATTCAGGGCTTCACGTATTTGTTCCTCTTGCATGGACTGCTCCAGTTGCGGTTTGGGTTGCATGGTCATCTGCCCTGTGGAATGAAACCGGGGCTGCCTGTCTTCACGACTTCATTGAACCTCTGTCTCGTCTGAATTCGATTGATTTCGTCAAGCGCGTCTTCCGGAAGAGCGGAGATGTTGAGATTCTCCCGCGCGCGGGCGGCAGTCTTGGGCGTAGTGAGCAAAGCCGTGCCACGCTGCACCGCCCAAGCCAACAGCACCTGCGCCGGCGTCTTTCCCACTCGCGCGGCAATTGCCGAAATGACTGGATCTTCGAGCGGCCCCGGCCTGATTCCGTGACCCAATGGCGCAAAAGCCAAAAATACAATTCCTTTTCCCTTGCAGAACTCCAGGAGCTGCGTTTCCGGCAGATACGGATGTGCTTCCACTTGAACTACGGCTGGCTTGATTCTTGCGGCTTCGTAGATGGGCAACAGTCCGTTCAAGCTGATGTCAGACAGTCCGATGGCCCGGCATCTGCCGCGGTCCACAAGATTCTCCATCGCCCGCCAAGTCTCGAGCAAAGTCACGCCGCGGTCGTAAAGGATATTTCCGTTTTGATCTCGCGGATCCTGCTCGTCCCCCGGCTGAAACGCATATGGAGGGTGAATCAGATAAAGATCCAGATAGTTGAGCCCGAGTCTGTCCAGGCTGGCCTCGAAGGCCGGTTCGACGCGCTCGGGCCGATGATTGGTGTTCCACAATTTTGTAGTAACGAAGATGTCTTCACGGGGAATTCCTCCAGCGGCAAGTCCGGCCTGCAACGCCTCGCCCACCTCACGCTCGTTCCGGTATCGTTCCGCACAATCAAAGTGTCGAAATCCCGTGACCAACGCGTCCTTGGTAGCACTCTTCGTCACGACTGCATCGGGAATCAGGGTGGCAAAGCCGAGTACGGGCACATGGCCGGTTCCGTGGTTCAGCGGAATTCTCGCCGTCCGAAAATCAGAAGATTCGATCATGATGACCCTCGGCGGCATCTCGCGTCCAGCATTACGCCCGGATACACGGACGTCCTGATCTTCGTAGATCACGTTGTATATTTTGACCGCGCCGCCGGTAGCATGTGACGCAATCCGAACACCGTTCTGAGCGTAACGCGATGGAGGGCAGAAAGCAGCGTGCGGCTAAAAGACGTGACATTCGGCGCATGCTGCGTTCTGCGGAATATTGATGCAAGTGCTGCGTTCGGCAGATTCCGTCGAATGCCCTGAACCAGAGGCCTTCTCTCCAGCAGTAGTTCAGTCCCAAGAACGTTCTCGCGTTTACCAATCGCGTCTCTACGTCCCAGAGGACTCAGCCGCTGTTCCTTCAAAGTCCGGTTTTCGGCAAGTTCATTGCCAATTAGTGATAATCAGGGCAAACTGCAATTACTAATGAGGTCGTCTACTTGATCAAATCAGGATTAGTACCCTACCCATAAACGCGCTTGGCTTCGCCGATCCACTTTGGGCTGGTTAGTCGGCGACCTGAAGTGCCTGCTTCCCAGGGCAAGCTACTCGACACGCCGCCTTCCGTGCTCGGGTAGCCTTCTTACGTCCTCTTTTTGGGGCACCGCCCTGAATTTTAAGTGACGTGACCGTCCGTCGCGTCACTTAGTCGTTCCGCAAGCGGTCTACATGCGGCGGATCGCGCGAACGGACGTCTGGTCGTACTGGGGAAATGGTTCGAAGAACGAAAGACGGCCCGCGGCCCGAAGCTCCGCTAATCGGCTGAGGTGCGCGTCTTAGAGCACTGACTTGAACTAAGTCCTCGTATGACGCATTTTTCTCGGAAGCCTGCCGCTTCTGGTCAGACGTTCTGAGCGACACCGTTCAGACGGTGTCGATTCCTGCTGCGAAGTCCTCCGTCAGACAAGGAACGCCCGCAGATCGTCTTTCCGGAAGTTCCCCAGATGCTTGCCGACTTCCCGTTCCTAATCTTGCCAACTTCTTCGAATGCCTCTTGCGGTCAACAGTAGCGCCGAGCGGCCTCACGCTCGCCCGAACGAACTCCCATGCCGCGTCGCCACTTTCGGTATTCTTCAGCTTCGCTCGATGCGGGGTCAGTTCCGAGCAAGGCGACTCGGCATCGGAATGCGCCCACACACCCGACCGAACTCCGTGCTGATAGTGTCATCGATGCGGCCTTGCAAATCGGCCATGATTTCGGTCTGGGGTGTAGCCCTGTCAAGACGCGCCGAATACCATGACTAACGCTAGCGAACGGTTCGGGGGACCAAAGAACGAATTCGTACTACTGGCTCGCGAACACCGGACAGCGAAGGGGTGGTGATCGAGTCGAGCCTCACTCTATGTGATTGCCAGGCAACAGACGATACTTCAGAGAATCGAATATTTTCTGCCTTTCCGGACTGGACGCTCATTTGCGCCCAAGTCGCGCAAGGTGTGTCGGAGCCAAATATAAAGTTCCTATTCTCAGCCAAGAAGAAAGTTCCTAATTTGAGGGGTTCGTCAGGACAAATGTTATGTTGGCACAGCCTTACCGGGGTCGCGCCTGGCGAGGCTGCCGAAAGCCGAGGCGACGGAGTTGGCTCCGGAAGCAGTCGGCGCAGGCCCTTCAGACAGCGATTAAAGCCCGGGTAGTCTCAACCGGTCGCCGAGGAGGGCCTTCCTGGACGACAAGTGCTTCTGGTGAAACTCTGGAGCGGAGGCTTTGGGCATTAAGAAACGCGCGCCTTCCAAATTGATTTACTTGGGATCGCCAATCGACTTCCACAACGCAGGCGCGGGACGGTCAAAGAAACCCTGCATCCAGGAGCTCTTGCCGCCCGGCGTTGTGATCCTTGCGTGGCGGCTTGCGCGAGGCAGCCGGGCTGGGCCTGGTGAAATTCCCGAGCGGAGGCTTTGGGCCATTGAACGCGAGGATCGCTGGGCGCTGGCCCAGCGCACAAGAGGGCTTCCATTTCAGCTTCCGAGGGCTTCCACAGAGGCGGGCTGGGGCGATCGAAGAATCCCTGCATCCAGGTGCTCTTGCCTCCCGCGTTGTGATCTTTGCGGACGGGCTTGCGCACTGCCGGTTCCGGAGCGGACACGCGCGCTCCGCACTCGGCGATGTTCAAGTACCGCTGTTGGTAGCGAGCGTGCAACTCCCCGTTTAACCGCAACTCCACGCATAGCTTTTGATGCCGCATGCCGGCTTGCGCGTGGTCGCGCGCGATCTGGTAGCGCCGTCCGGCAAAGGAGAAGGTGTAGTCATTGCCAATGACGCGCGGCTCGACGTGGCACAGGATCGCGGCCAACTCCAGGGCTGGCGTCAAGGCGCGATGCTGATTCGGAAAGTCCGCGATCGGGCGCGCGAAACGCGCATTCCACTCCGGCCAGTATTCGTTCTCCAGAAACGTGTTGGCCGCTTCCAGGGTCGAGACTTGGGCCAGCCGCAGACCTTTCACCAGGCGGTCCTGGGCGGTGAGAAAGCTGCGTTCGATGCGGCCTTTGGCCTGCGGTGAGTACGCCGCGATCCAGCCGATGCCCAGTTCCCGCAGCCCACGTCCAATCTGGGTCAGCCGGTCCGCAGCGGTGCGCTCCGCTTCGCTTTCTCCGGGGCGCGGTGCCACCATGAACATCGAATCGCGGTCCGTATAAACGTCCACCATCCGCCCGTTCTTCTCCATGTATTCCCACAGCACGGCCATATTGAACGGCGTCGCGTCGCGCTCTACAAACCGGCCCCAACTCCAACTCGTCGCGTCGTCGATCAGCCGTACCAGATAGCGTACTGGCCCTCGTCCTTCCAGCCAATCGTGCTCGGAGGTGTCCCACTACACCAACTCACCGAAGGCGCTGCGGCGAGGCCGCCAGCAATGCACCTGCTCGGTCTTGCGCGCACGGCTCTTCCACAGGCCGGCCGCGATCATCCATGCCCGCAGCGTTTCCTTGCTGACCTCCAGGTTATGGCGCTTGGCTAGCTGCTCGCTGGCGAAGGTCGGTCCAAAGTCGTGCCACTCGGGCTGTTTCAGGATCTCCACGGCCCTGGCTTGCACCTTCGCGGCGATCTTGCGATTCGACGCCCGGCCCCGCAGCCCGTGCACCACCACCCGGTCCCCCTCGCCTTCCATTCGCTTCAGCAGCGTCCGTATCCAGCGCTCGCTCACACCCATGTTCTGGGCTGCCTGTCGCTGCGTCATGCCTCCATCCCTGGCTCGTTTCAACCAATCCAGTGCGTCTCGCTCCTCTTGGCTCATCCCGATTCGTTCCATCCTTTACGCCTTGCGGCTGTCAAGAGGAACTCTCTACTTTGCTCAAACCGGAACTTTTAACTTTGCCGCGACACGACCTTGAAGCCGGCTTCGCGTGAGCCGAGTCTCTGATATGATTAGCGCCAGTACCTGTCATTTTCAGCTACGAATCGCACGAAGGGAACCCCTGACACCATCGCTGATTGCAGTTTGGCTACCTCGGACAGCGGCAGCGGTTCGCCGATGGACGTTTGGCCCAATGGTTCTGTGCCTGGCGCCGGCTCTTTGGATGATGTTTGTTGCAGTATTGGTATCCGCCCAATCTGCACGGGCCCAAGTAATTGCGCCCGGCGCCATCCAGGGCACGGTGAAGGACAGCTCCGGATCGGCCGTAGCGGGCGCGATTGTCACCTTGGAAACTGCCGCCTCCACGGGCCAGCGCACAGCGATCACCGACCAAGCCGGGTCTTTCGGCTTTGCCGCAGCGGAACCTGGAAATTACAAGGTCACGATCGCCGCCGATGGATTCGCAGTCTGGACGGCGAACGTGGCAGTCCCTTCCGGCTACGATCAACCGTTGTCCGCCGTACTGCAGGTGTCTGCCGCGTCCTCCTCGATGAACGTTACTCTTCCGTCGCATGAGCTGGCCGCGGAGCAACTGAAAGCCGAGGAGAAGCAGCGTCTGTTTGGCGTGTTTCCACAGTTCTTCGTCAGCTACGAGCCAAATCCGGCTCCACTGACTGCCGCACAGAAACTTCAGCTCGGCTGGAAAACCATCACCGATCCGGTTGTGTTGAGCAGCACTGGGATCGTTGCGGCAATCCAACAGGGGCGGAACAACTACCCTGAGTTCGGCCAGGGGATGGAGGGCTACGGGAAGCGTTTCGGCGCCCAATATGCCGACAGGGTAAGCGACACCGTCATTGGCCATGTGGTCATGCAGTCGATCTTTCATCAGGACCCCCGCTACTTCTATAAGGGCAGTGGCACCGTCCGCTCGCGAGCGCTCTACGCCATCGGAAACGCATTCGTCCGTAAGGGTGATAACGGGCACTGGCAGCCCGACTATTCCGACATTCTGGGTGGTGTGGCGGCTGGCGAGATCTCCACGCTGTATTATCCGGCCAGCTCGCGGCCTGGGCGCCGGCTTGTTGATCACGTCCTGCTTGGATTCGGCGGTAGAGCGGCAAACAACCTGCTACATGAGTTCGTTTTGAGCAAGCTAACCACTCACGTGCCCAAAATGGCCGCGGGGTTCTCCAGAATTCTGCGGGAAGGAACGCCGGTATCGCTGATTTCCATGGAAGACTGGAGTACAAAGACTGCTGAAAACGGCGGGCCGATCGCCTTCATGCTGGCCAGTGATATTAAAGTGGACGGCGTGATCGTAACGCCGGTCGGCTCAAAAGCGTGGGGCCAGGCGAGTTTCGCCGGCGCCCCCGGCGGCGATGGCATGCAGGTGGGACTCAAGCACGTGCGCCTGAAGGTTGGCGACACGGATGTGCCGCTCAGAAGCACCCGGCTGCGAGATGGCGGCGGCGCATTGGAGTATCATCGCCTCGAAAACTCCGGCAGGATCGCCATCGAGCTGTATGTGGCCGAGAATGTCACGCTCCCGCCGGCACGATGAGCGACGGTCCATTTGTGTGGGCTCACCACCTTCTTGTTGTCTTCCAGGGGCAGGGTTCCTCATGATTAGACGTAGAGGCAAGCCTCGCGCCTGCGGAGTTCCTACAAGGGTCGGGATTAGCGCCCACGCGACGAACGAATATCGCGAAATTTGGCTCGATGCTGGCATGACCGAGTACCTGACGAAGCCAGTGGAACTGGAGAAACTTCGGAACCTGATTGCGGAGTTGTCCTCGCGATCCTTGTTACTGAACCTCAACTCTTCGCTTGCTACCGAACGCCGCGGCCAAACCGAGGATTCCACGGAAAAGCCTCGGCTGGTTTGAACAAGGATTGAATCAGTCCGTTTTCTTCCCAGGCTGGCGGTTACGCCCCGTAAATACCGAGATCACCCAGACTCGGTGGTGGCGCATAAGCCCCGGATTGTTTAGGAAGGAAACGGGATTGTCACGAAGCATGCAATTGTTGTCAGTCCATTCCAATTGGCCGACGGAATGTTGGCATAGGCTGATCTTGATATGCTGCTGTCAGAATGACGGTTCCGCCTGAGCTTTTGGACGTGCCGAAGTGTTTACGTGATCGGGCACAATGTGCTGTGCGGTGACATTGCTGCGCTCGCCGTTGATTGGTCCCCTTACCGCGTTTGTTGAGTCGATGCGTGGGGAAACGGGTGAGGTTGGTATTCCGTTTTTCGATCCGCTCGATGGCGGGATCGGTGCGGAGTGCTTGTTCTTGCTCGAGGCGCCCGGACCGCGGGCGGTCAGTTCGGGGTTCATTTCGCGGAATAATCCCGACGAGACAGCGAAGAACTGGTTCGAACTGAACCTCGCTGCGGGAATTGATCGTCGTCGGACGATTTCGTGGAATATCGTGCCGTGGTACATCGGGAATAGCGGCAGGATTCGAGCAGCGACGATGACGGACATAGACCGCGGGCTCCCGTACTTGCGCCGGTTGCTTGCGCTGCTGCCTGCCTTGCGCGTCGTGGTGCTGATCGGCCAGAAGGCGGGTCGAGCGCGAGCCAGCATCCACTCGCAGGCCCGCGAGGTAACAATCCTGGAGATGCCGCATCCGAGTCCGATGTTCATCAACCGTCGTCCCCACCACCGCGACCTAGTTCTGGAAAGACTCCAGCATGTGCGCCAGGTGCTCGATGAGAAACACCCGCAGACAACGTAATCAACGTCCTGGCCTGACGCCCTCTGTATTGCAAGATTTGACGCGCAGTTGTCCTCTTTTAGACGGCTCCAAAATCAACGGTCGCCGGACAAGAGTGCGGCTCTCCGAAATGCGAACGCCGTAGCGTGACAAGGCCCTGGCCGCGTATTGGGTGCCCGCGACGAATCGCAACAAAGGGCCGAAGGAGTAAGCCGCGGTGGCGCCAACGAAATACAGGCCTGCCAGTGACGACTCGAATCCGCCGTTCAGGACCGGATAGCCATTGACCGTACGGACTCTCTGCAGCAGCTCTGCGGATAAAATGCCGCAGCGCGCGATGTCGACCTTGTAACCGGTGCCCAGCAGCACGTGGTCCACGGTGCGTTCATCGCGGTCGTTCAAGCGCAAGTGAACCTTGCCGCCGCGCACAGTAGCGTGCGCGGCGTGCCGGCCCGCCGTGATGGTCAGTTGGTCCGTACGAGCCCGCAACCACGAGCTTGCGGCGGGGCGAATGGCGCGGAAAGTCATCGCGTCCTGAAGTTTGCGCGACAGCGTCGTGAATAGGGCGGGGTGTTCGATAAGCCAGTTGACCCCAGCGGGGCCGATCTTGCCGGGAGCCTTAAACGGATTGATTTTACAATCCATGAGCCATTCAATGAGGGGGCGTGTATTAAGCCAGCAAACACTCGGCTGCCGCAGCAGAACCTCGACCTGGGCGCCTGCTTCGTGCAGTAGTGCGGCGGACTCGATGGCGCTTTGTCCGCCGCCGACGACTACCACCTTTTTGCGCGCGAATCGGCTGAGGTTATGGTTGAGCCGATGGCTCGTATGAGAGACAAGTTCCGCGGGCAACGATGCGAACACAGCGGGACAGTTGCTGAAAGACCCGATGCCGGTGGCGACGACAACATTCCGCGAACAAAGTTGCTCGCCGTCATCGAACGTGATGCGATAGCCGGACCCACCGCGTTCAACCCAGGCAATGTTGCGTGCGTCGAGATCGGGCAGCGTTTGCCGCTGGAACCATTGTCCGTAGCGAACAAAGTCTTCTAGAGGAACGCGCCGGTCCAGCTTTAATCCGAGAGCCGATTCATACCGGTCAAGTGTAAATGTTTGGTCCGGGTCGCCGATGTTCGATCCGGACCAAGGCGACCGCAGCAGCATCCCCCTGGGCATCTGACTAGCCCAAAAATCCATCGGCGTGCCGAAGATCCGCACTTCCGCACCGGCAGCGCGCAGATGGCTCGCGGCGGCCAGGCCATACGGCCCGGCGCCGATCACGGTGAACTGACAACCCAAGCTGTGGTTAATCATCTAATGCTCCCAAGAAAAATTGACCTCTCGATATTGTTCAATCATCTGCATCGGCGCCTGGGTCCTCACCGGGTTTGAACGACCCACCACCATCACGCCGTCGTACTTCGAAGACACCACGCCCGGCTGGCAGCACAGCCACGCCGGATCCAGCTCCGCTCCCTCCGCCCAGGCGATGAGCGCCGCCGGAAGATTGGCGCCGGCCATGTGCGAGAAGGCATAGCCGCCGCCGAGACGGGGATTCACATCCAGCACGAAACAGCCCTTGTCCGTCGCCATTACGTCGCAATCGACACTGCCTATGTGGGCTAGGTGTTGGCCGAGGGTTCTGCCGAGATGCTCAAGCCGCGGCTCGGCGACACTGATGGCGCGGTCGGTGTTGCCCGCGTGCATCGCCAGCTTGCGGCGAGCGAGCGTGGCGACGTACTTGCCATTCAGATCGTTGACGACGTCAATGCCGTATTCCTGTCCTTGGATACATTCCTGGAAGATGAAGGCGTGATCGGGTTCCGCCTGGCTCATCTTGGTAAGTGCGGAGCGGCGAATCTGAATTTTTCGCAATTCGTACGCAAGCTCCAACTCGCGCGCGTTTTCAACGAGCTCGATACCGATGGAACTTGTGCCCCAGCGCGGCTTGATCAGCACAGGGAACTGCAGCGCGCCGCACGCGATTGCGGCACGGGCGTCCGCAAGGTTCAGGTAAGTTTCCGGCGTCGGAAGGGCGTGTGCCCGGAGCCAGCGGAAGGCCGCCCATTTGTCGTGACAAGTGTCCACGATATCCGGTGAAGCGACGATCGGGATGGTGCCTATATCGTGAAAACGCGGCGCGTTTCGAGCCAGGCCGTCAAGCTCCTGATCGTTTACCGACACGATCAGCCGTATACGATTCTCCCGGCAAATCGACAGAAGCGCGTCAAAATAGCCAGGATGATCCATCGTGGGCACGATGATCTTCTGGCTTGCCTCCGCAAGGGCGGGGGCGCTGGCGCTGGCGTCACAGGCGATCGCCAGTCCACGGCTCCCGAGCGCTTCTTGGAAGAATCGGATTAGAAAGTTTCTGCGGCCGGCGCACGTAAGGAGAACGTTCATGAATTAGCTCCTTCGGGCAGCGTTGGCTCGTGGCACATTGTCCCCCCGGTCACCAGGCACGGCGGCTGTAGGACGGGGTGAGCTACCGGCGCACGATAATCCGGGAAAAAGTCGGCGTCGGCCACCACGAGGCCGTTCTGCTCGTTCCACCGCGACTTCTCCGCGCATAGCCGCCTGTAGACATCGGCAAACACCACCCATCGCCATATCTTAAATTCGTGGGTGAGCCCGGAGAACCCGAGCTTGAAGTGCAAGAGAGAATCGTCAGGCCGCATCGTTGCGCCGCCGCCCAGGTGGTAGAACTGCAGTTTCCTGTCATTCGCCCACATCCGCGTGACATCGTGCAGCAATTTCATCGGCGCGAACTTGAGGGCGGCGTTCGAGGTTCCGCCCAGGTGGTACTGAAAGATGCCACCGCACTCCGTTAATAATCCGCCACACATGACCTTGCCTTCATGTAGACAGACGAAGAGGTGCAAGCGCTCTCCGAGGCCGTCGGAGAGCTTACGGAAATAGGCCCTTGGGAAGAAGTAGATCGGAGTTGCGCCGACCCGCCGCATGGTCTCGTAATAGATTTCGACAAAGGCATCCAAATACAAGCCATTGCTATCGTGCACGCACGTCACGCCCAGGCGGTGGAGCTTATTGATCCCTTCCTTGTGGTTCTTGCGGAACGCAGAACGCTGCACTTCCGCCGGCAACGTCAGATCGATCGAGACCGTTCGGCTGAGGGTCCGGCATTCGCCTACCCCGGCGACGAGCGCTTGCTGGGGGATGATCGGGTGCAGTCGCGAGAACACACTGATGACGCCCATGTCGCGCATGCATGTTTGCAACGACGCTTGAAAGTTCTGCGCCACTGTCTCGGGAATGTCCGCGTGCGAAGCGATGGGGCCTGGGTAACCGTACACCGAAGTCGCATCGTGCCAGTCCGCGCCGCCGGGCTGGGTGCCCGGCAGACCGTCGAGGGAACGCAAGAGCAATGGCAGCGCGATAGAGTATTCACCTTCGGCATGATGAAACAGGTAGGCCTTGCCTTCGCCTAGCTCTTCGGCCAGCGCGTGGTACATCGGCAAGTGATAGAAATCGTGACGCGGACACTGTTCGAGGACATGCATCCATGCGCCCGGCTGGTCCGTCGTCAATACTTGCATTTTCATTGCAGCGAATCCTTTCGCGAGGCTATAAGTCTTTCGCGCCGCTGGTCGTCCAGCGATTGCAACGTCAGGTCCGTGTCCACCTGAACGTCTTCGCGGCGCAGAACTTTGCCCACCGTAAAGAAGAGAACCTTTAGATCGAACCAAAAACTGTAGTCCTCCACGTATTGCACGTCATGCCGGAAACGCTCATCCCATCCCAGTGTGTTGCGGCCATTGATCTGGGCCCACCCGGTGATACCGGGCAAGACGTCGAAGCGTTTCAACTCGCTCGGGGTGTACCAGGGTTGATAGCGCGTCAGGAGAGGCCTGGGGCCGACCAGGCTCATTTCACCCCGCAGGACATTGAACAACTCCGGCAGCTCGTCGAGGCTAGTCGCACGCAGGAACCGCCCCAGGCCTGTCATGCGGACGGTGTCCGACAGGATGTTTCCCGCTGCGTCGCATTCGTCCGTCATGGAACGAAATTTCAGGATCGTGAAAGGTTTCTGATGGAGACCGCCGCGTGTTTGGCGAAACAACACCGGCGCGCCATGAAAAATTCGAACCAGCACGGCGATCAAGCCAAACAACGGGGAAAGCAAGACGAACGCGGCCAAGCCGGCCACCACGTCAAACAGCCGTTTGCCCCCGCGACGGTAAATGCTGATTCGAACTATTTCCATAAGTATTCTTAAATCCTGGCTACCCGCGCGTGGACTGAGAGTGCGCGGTCCTGGATGGGGAAGTGGAGTGCGTGCTCGCTCGGACTATACTCGGGCACCAGCTCTTGCAGTACGCGCATCACTGCGGGCTCATCGCCGGCATGACAGAGCTTCATGAGTCGCTTGGTTTGGCTCAGCATGCTCTCGATGGTCATGCCGTTGCCGGCAAACATCTTGATCTTGGGGTGGTCGGTCGGTAGGTGAACTTCATCCTCCAGATTGAGTTCTTCGTATAGCTTCTCTCCGGGCCTGGTCCCCGTAAACACAATCTTGATGTCCACATCCGGAACGAATCCAGATAACAGGATCAGCTTCTCGGCGAGGTCTACAATTTTGATCTGTTCCCCCATATCGAGAACAAAGATTTCGCCGCCGGATCCCATCGCCGACGCCTGCAGGACGAGCTGGGTCGCTTCTGGAATGGTCATGAAGTAGCGCTGCATATCCGGATGCGTGATGGTAACCGGGCCGGCGGCCGCGATCTGCTGTTTGAACAGTGGTATGACGCTGCCGTTGCTGCCGAGAACATTCCCGAAGCGAACCGCCATCCAGCGCGTCCGCGTGGAGGGCAGCGACAGGACCAGAAGTTCGCAAAGCCGTTTGGTGGCGCCCATTACGCTGGAGGGTCGAACGGCTTTGTCGGAAGAGATCAAGACGAATTCCTGGACTCCATACTCTTCCGCGGCCATCACCAGGTTGTAAGTTCCGAATACGTTGTTCTCGATGGCATCCAACAAGCTCGATTCCATCAGGGGAACGTGCTTGTAGGCCGCGGCGTGATAGATGATGGCCGGGCGGTGTGCCTCCAATGCCGATGCGAGGCGCCTCGGATTTTGGACGCTCCCGATCTCGGGATAAAAGGGAACCTCCGGAAACTGCGCTTGCATTTCGCGGTCGAGATGGAATAGAGGAGTCTCCGCGATCTCAAATGCGACGATCGCGGCCGGGCGGAAGCGCGCGACCTGGCGGCAGAGCTCTGAGCCGATGGAGCCCGCGGCTCCAGTAACCATCACTACATTGCCTTCCATCCTCTCGCGGATCAGGGGATGATCCAGATGAACCGGCGTCCGGCACAACAAGTCCTGTACGTCAACTTCGCGGATCTGGGCCGCCATCGCTTTGCCTTCGATGATCTCGCCGAGGGTTGCCACAGTGCGGTAGCGGACCTGGGCGTCCCGGCAATGTTGGAGAATCTGGAACATTTGCACGCCATTGGCCGACGGAGTGGCGATAAGCACTTCTTTGACTCCGGTTCGGGCCGAGACGGCTTTCAGGTTTGATCCGCTTCCGAGCACTTTGAATCCCTGAATGCGAATTCCATGTACGGCGGGATCATCATCGATAAAACCGAGCACCTTGTAACCCAATTTGCGGTTCGCGCGAAGTTCTGAAAGCAGGCTGACGCCGGCCTGCCCGGCCCCATAAATCAGGATTTCCCGTCCTTGACCATCGTGATTCCCGGCGTCCGCGTGCAAATTGAGGCGCCCGGCAAGGAATCCACCGCCCGTGACCAGCGTGCACAAGAGCAGATCGAGAATGGGAATCGAGCGAGGGAAGCTGGACCCAAAAATCAAGTAGATAGGCACGGCGCTCAGGACGGATCCCAAGACGTTGGCTCGCGCCAGCCGGAGCGCGTCTTCTGCCGAGAAGAACTTATAGGAGCTGCGGTCCAGCCCATACACGTGAAATGCCGCCAGTTTGATCATGATCCAGCACGGAAGCGCGAGTTGAAGATGCGTCAGATAGAAGTGCGGGATTTCAAATTCAAACCGCAACAGAAACGCACTTACCCCACCGGCGGCGATCATCAACGCTTCGACGAGGATGTAAGCAAGCAGAGACGGTCGAATTGTAGTTCTGGATCTATTGGTCAAAGCGGGGGGCATCGAAGTGCTGATTGAAGATTCGGGAGCCGATGAGAACCGGGCCGGAAAGCGAGTGCTTACCTCTGCTTGAGCTTGGCGATGGCGCGTGAAAGCGAAGAGGTCACTACCTCGATTTGGTCAGGGCTAAGATTGTTAAAAAACGGCAAGGCGATGGTTCTATCCGCGACATGCTCGGTGACGGGAAAATCGCCGCGCCGGAAGCCGAACATTTCGCGGTAAAAGGATTGCAAGTGGATGGGAGCGAAATAGCTATTGCAGCCGATGCCTTCAGCACGGAGCGAAGCCATGATTTTATCCCGGTGTTCCCGTGTAAACTCGTCTTGCAAACGGACGACATACACGAACCAACTCATCCCTGCCTCGGGACGCGGCGGGATCACGGCCGGGACAGAAGCGAGCGCCTGATGGTAAGTTTCGGCGACAATTTTCCGCTTTTGCAGGATATAGTCGAGACGCGACAGTTGCCCCAACCCGAGCGCGCAATTAATGTCCGATAACCGGTAGTTGTAGCCCAGCCGCTCATGTTGAAGCCATGCGCCGTCCTCGCCTCTGCCTTGATTCCTCCAGCTTCGGCACAGGCGTGCAACGTTCTCATTGTTGGTTACCACTGCTCCGCCTTCTCCGGTAGTGATTTGCTTGTTCGGATAGAACGCAAAAGCGCCACTGTCTCCGAAGCTGCCGACCCTGCGTCCTTCATATGTCGCACCGATGGCTTCGCAGGAGTCTTCAATGACTGCAAGACCATGGCGCTGGGCTACGGAGTTTATGGCGCGCATATCGCAAGGGCGTCCGAACACGTGTACCGGCAGGATGGCGCGCGTCCGTGCGTTGATTCTGGCGGCGATCTGCGAAGTGTCGATATTGTAGGTATCGATGTCGATATCGACAAAGCGCGGGATCGCCCGCTCGTACAGCGCGCAATTGGCGGAGGCGACAAAACTGAATGGCGTAGTGATCACTTCGTCGCCTTCGCCAATTCCGGCGGCTTTGACGCACAAGTGCAGGGCGCTGGTTCCGGAGTTGACAGCCACTGCAAAACGGGTTCCCGCGGCGTCGGCCATCGCGGCTTCAAAGGCGGTCAACATGGGTCCGAGGCTGAGCGCAGTTCCGCTCAGAATCGCAAGCACACGCTCACGATCCTCTTCGGAAACATCTGGAGAAGACAGAGGAATCGAATGGAATCCCAGCTTCGGGCTATCCCGGAAAGGAAACGGGGCTGCGGTTCGCGTTAGGGGAAGACTTGACATGTCTTTAGAAGCGCAAAGGATGCGGCGCGCACCACCAAACGGGTCAGGAACTGTTTCGCGCCGCGCTCCGTTTTGCGCGAGGTCCTCAAAAGCGGCCTGGCGCTCGTGCGCTTTTTTTGCCTAATGGCGGTTTGGCCAACGTGGTGGGAGCATACTCAATGCCGAATACCCGCACGCCGTAGGCGGGAACTTGTCCCGGAATTGTCGCGCCTGCCGGTGATGCAGCGAATTCCACTGGCTGATCCGCGGTGTATTCCGAAACGGCCGTCACAGCATCCTTAGGGTCGACTGTGATCGTTCCCGTCCAATCGGAGCCGGAATTATTGACTACGGTAACGACGATGCTGCCAGGACCCTGGCTCACAATGTATTCGACTGGCGGCCCCGCGATGCTTGCCACGGAATTCTTCGCCATCAGCGAGTCCAGAAGTTGCGTGCAGATTTCAAGAATCCCATTCTGCGCACTGGACTGCATATACGACGGTGTAGTCAAGAGAACTTCTCCTGTTCCCAAATCTTGTTGCGTGATGAGCGGGTCCGAGTTCTCATTAATGGCGAGCACCTGAGCGGTGACCGGGCGGACTGGAGTGTAGGTATAGGGAGCCTCGCTTTGACTTACCCTGCTCGAGAGCCAACGGGAGGAGGTCCCCGATTTTGGTGACGAGCTCGTGACCGTCACCCCCACCAGGTCTGCATCCGCGGGCGTCATCTGATTGGAGTTGATCACCAGAACACCACCCTTCTCCACCCAGATGCGCAGATCCTCGCGCAGACCGGAACTGAGGTGGACATCTCCCAAGAGCACAATCACTTTATATTGGCGCAAGGCGGCGGCCTGGGCGCCAGTGGTGATGATGTCCAGATTGTCGCCCCAGCGCGTGGAAGGCATGGGTTCATAAGGCCTGGGATCGCCGCCGCCCGAGAGGAATGCCCGGAAGCCGGCGGTGTTCGGAATGCCGGAGGAATTCGCAAACGGGGCGCCGGGCGTGAGGCCGTGCAACCAGTGGTTCGGATACGCCAGACGGAAGAGATTGTCGATCATGAAGTCGCCATTGGAGTACGGAATATCTTGATACCAGACCGCGTTCGCCTGGTTGTAGACGCCGTGCTTCGGGTCGAACCCGCTGTCATGATCAATCAGAAATGCGGTAGACACCGCGGGGCTTCCGAGGTTTGGATGGCGGTGCAGCGCGAAATCGGCGAACGCCTGCGTGGCCGCAGCAAGGGGATTGAGCTGGCCATCCGGATTGCTGTAAGTGGCGGCCTCGTTCTGAATCATGTTCGCTCCGGACGCGAAAGCGACGTAAGAGTGACGCGTCAGGTAGCTGGCGGACCAGCCTCCCAGCAGCACGTTCTGGTTGGTATACCGGGTTGCCATGTCGTTGGAGGTGCGCCAGCTGGACAGGTCAATGCCCCAGGCGCGTCCGTACTGCCGCGCCGCTCCGCGCAAGAAAGCAATGCCCGTGGAAAGGTCGGCGAGTTCGTCGATGCTCCGCTCCAGCAGACACAGATCTACACCCATTTCATACGCGTAGAAAGTGTTCGCGGAATAGTCGGTGACCGCGGATATGCGGTACTTCCGGTTGCCGGCGGGTTGGTTCAGATAGTTCATTAGTGCGGGGTAGCTTTGACGGTAATAATTGATGAACTTCGCGTAGGCCGCGGCCTTGGAGAGATTGACATAGCTTGGTCTGCCCTGGGGAACCCACGCTCCACCGGATTGGTCCCACTCCGGCATGAGATCCCAAATGAAATTAAGTTGCGGGTTGCTGGCGGCCTGAGCCTCAAAATTCGCTTGCTGCGTCTCGATCGCGATATCGGAAATCGCGGCAGGCGCCGCCGCACCTGGGAGCCGAAGCATGATACCGGCACCGTAGGTGCTGGCGAGTTGCGCCATCCCCGGGACTACCGGAGGTGTGAATGTCAAGCCGTTAATGGTTCCCCCTTGCAGGAATTCGGCTGCCTGGGGGTTGGAATATCCGCTGGCCCCAAAGAACTCCTGGAAATAAGCGAACGGAGAGTTGGACGCCGCCTTTGCACTGGGCGGTCTCGACGCCATGGTCCAGAGGCTTATACCGGCCATAAGGACAAGCATGGCGGCACAGAGTAAGCCGGAGAAACGTAATGAAGAGCGAAGGGAAGGCATGACCTTACGCATCAGATCGTTACCTTGGATTTTCAATTTGGGCCCCGCGGTCGACGATTCCCGAAACAGCCTGGCGGATCAGCTTGCGGTACTCGGACATCCACAAACGGTTCACGCGCTGCTCGGAAAAGCGCGTTCTAATATGCTGGCGCGCCGCATTGCCCAGCTTGGTTCGCAGCGGTGGATCATCGACCAAACGTCGCACTGCTTCGACGAATGGTCCCGTTTCTCCGGCTGGGACCAGCAGTCCAGTCACCCCGTCCAAGACGGCGTTGACCACCCCGGGAATGCGTGTAGAGACAATCGGGACGCCCATCGCGCCGGATTCGAGAGCCACTTGGGGCAAGCCCTCGCGAAACGTCGGTAGAACAACTATGCCAGTGGCGGCATAAACCGCTGGCATGTCCGCGGCCCAGCTGCCCGTGAAATGCACTCGTTCGTGGTTCCGTAATTCTTGCAGGATCGGCTCGGGCACGGAATCACTCGAATCGGCTTGGCCCGCGATCAAGAGGTGCAGATCCGGAAACTGGCGGGCCAGTTCAGAGAACGCTGTAGCGAGGATGGCGATACCTTTGTCGCGAGCGATGCGGCCTACAAAGGACAGCAACAGTGCGCCGGCAGGGATTCCGTAAGCGCGCCGCACAGCCAATGCGCGCCCGGTCCAATCACCGGTGGCGTTGAAGCGCTCCAAGTCGATGCCGGCGCAAGATCCATCACCGAGCGTCGACAGTTTTCCCGGAGGGCAGAGGTTCAATTCCGCGACCACTTTCTGTAGCGAAGGGCTGACGGAATAGGCTTGCGTGGCGAGAGTGCAACTGGCTCGCTCCGCCAACTCGAGCACTTGACGCCATTTCCCCGTACGCGTCAGCAGCGGCAATCCGTGAATTGTGTACAGGCGTACAGGAATTCCCGCAGCCCTGGCAGCCGCCATCCCCAACAGACCCGCTTTCGGAGTGTGGGCATGCACGATGTCTGGACGTATGCGGCGCATCAGGCGGAATAGCCGGATGAACGACACGAAATCGCGCAGCGGGTCAGGCCTGCGCGCCATCGGAACACCGTGCGTGGTTACCCCAGGCAAGTGCTTCAACTTGTCGAGCCCAGCGCCGGGGGAACACACGGCATGTACGTGGAACCCCTCCTCGGCCAGGAGACCAATCTGGCGCGTAAAGAAGCTACCCATGGTCTCGTGGGTAGTGGTCAACACCATCAAGCGCTCAGGATCTGCACCGCATATCTCGCGCCAATCGGCGGGTTCGGAATCAGAAAGACGCTCTTCCCGCAGTGTCAACATGGCGTAGCGCGCTGAGAAAACGACCAGCGCGGCATCTGCGACGATCTTGATGGACTCCGCCAGCGCGGCGCGATAGAGAGTCCCTCGTTCTGCCGTATTGTGCACGCGGTGCAGGTAGCGGATACGGCCAATCCGCGTCTCGAGACGTTTGCGGAATCCACCGCGCGTTTCGCGGTAGGCATAAAGTAGATCCGGCAAGTTGGCGAAGCGGCTAGTCTTATAGGACCGATACAGCAACTCTGCGTCCTCACAGCGCAGCGCGGAGACGTCATAGTGATGACGGCGGAACCAGGGCGCTCGGCCCATCCAGGTGGGATGAGCCAGGCCAAAGCCCAAGGAGGGCCGCGCTACGATCTGCTCATGTTCGACGGGCAGCCGCCGTTTTCCCAGTGCCGCTCCATCCTCGCCGAAAATCAGCATTGAGCAGCCCACCAAGTCGATTTCCGGATGAGCCAAAAGGAAATCCACCTGCCTGCGGAACCGCTCCGGGTAACTGATATCGTCGGCGTCCATGCGGGCGATGAACTCGCCGCGCGCGTGATCGATGCACTCGTTCAGCCGTGTGGCCAGACCCTTGCGCCGGCCATCGGACCACACAGTGATGCGGTCGTCGCGAAGGCATCTGGCCAACTCCAGACTCCCGTCAGTGGATCCGTCATCGCATAGCAGCAGTTCCCAGTTGCTGTAGGTCTGGTTCAAGACGGATTGCAGCGCCGCTCGGAAGGCGTCTCCGCCGTTGAGGAACGGCATGAGGACGCTGACCAGCGGCGTTCGCGCGGCCTCATCGATGTTTTTATTCGCCTGGATCATGGCAATCGTCAAGCCTGCTGATATACCTGATAAAGTTCGTCGGTGATGGCTTCCCAGGCAAACCGTTTGGCGTTTTCCTCCGCGGCGTCCGAGCAGCGCCGCCGCAGGCCCGCGTCATCCATCAAAATACGTAGCTTTTGCGCTAAATCTTCCAAATCGCCCACGCGAAACAAAAGCCCGCTGGATGAACTGATCACTTCGGGCAGGCCGCCGTGGTCACTGCAGACCACGGGTTTGCCGCACGCCTGGGCTTCGATCGCCGCCATTCCGAACATCTCATTGACCCTGGTCGGCATCACAAAGACGTCGGCCATGTTATACACCGAGGAGAGCACCCGTTCGTCCACCGGTCCGAGGTAAATAGCCTGGTGCTGTTCGAGCAGGCGCATGAAGCCGTTGTCGACTTCCTGCCCGAACTGGCCGATCGGACCGGCAACCACCAGACGGACGTTGCGCCCTTCGGCGCGCAACTGCGCGCAGGCTTCCATCAGCAGATCAGTTCCCTTCTGCCGGCAAACCCGGCCGACATACAACACGACAAATTCGTCCTTAAGCCCGAGCGAGGCACGACGGGTCGCGGCGGCAAGAGGATCGGGATGAAACTGTTGCAGACTCACTCCGTTGTAGACCACGCGCATCCGTTCTTCCGGGATGGACCAGTACAGAGCGGACTCCCGGTGACAGTAGCCGGAAACGGGCAGCAGCGACGAAAAGCGCTGCAGCGCGCGCCGGTACCAAGGAAACAGCGGATTCCGCTTGCCGCGCCGGAATTCAAAAAAATCGTACGAGAGCACCGTCTTGGCCTTCAGGGCGAACATCCTGGCGAAGGCAGCGCCTTCGGCCATGCTGTGGAAATGAATCACTTCTGGCTTCACGCCCCGTGCGTCGCGCAAACTCTGGAACAGAAACTCGGCCGCGCGGACCACCCCACGCCGCCCGCACGCGATGGCGCGAACTTCGAATCCGCCATGCTGCAGCGATTTCGCCGTGTCCTCAGCGGAATATACAATGACACGAGATCCGGCCTGCGCCTGGCGCGCGGCCAGCTCCCGCATGCGTCTTTCGATAGCGCCTCCCAAGCTGTAGAGGATGGGCAGATGAGGAGGCCCGATGTGGACGATCGTCATGATTTACTTGGTGGCGGCAATCCGGTTCGGTCTGGCATGTGGAGCGCGGGGCGGACCCGCAGTTCCCCAACGCTTCGCAATGGTTCGCGCGATCGGACTCAGTCCGCGAAGCCATCCTTGGTGCCGCCGGGGCTCGACACCTGCCATGCGCTGGTATAGTTCCAAATGCCGCCGGACCATCGAATCAATCGAGTAGGTTCTCTCGGCGTGCTGGCTCATGAGCTGAGAATTGGCTTGATACTGGCTATAGTGATTGAGTAGGTGCGCAATGGACGCTGTGACGTCCTCCACTGTTCCGTGTTTGAGCAAGTAGCCAAAGCCAGCGGCTTGCTCAGGAATTCCACCCACCGGGCTAGCCACGAAGGGCAGACCGCATAGCATCGCCTCCGTGATGACGGACGGAAGCGCCTCGGTGCGGCTGGGGAGCACCAAGAGATCGCTGGTGCGGTAGAGTGCGGCGAGTTGGCGTGGTTCCACTTTGCCGGCGAACCGAACGCGCTCCGCGATGTCGAGACTCTCCGCCAGGGATTTCAGTTCCCTCTCGAGCGCTGAATTCTGGTAAACCATCGTCAACTGAAAGTCGTGCCTCAAGCGGGCGACGGCCCGCAGGAGCACGTCACAGCGTTTCATGGGAATCAACTGGCCGCTGAACAGTAATTGCCAGGGCCGGCCGATACCGGCGGTGTTCTCGCGGCGGAAGCTGTATTCGTCCGTATTGATGCCATTGGGAATGGTTTCGTGGGTCGCCCTGTGCAGCGAATAGACGTCGCGCTGACGCTGCCCTTCAAGCCGCGAGAGGCTCACTGTAGCATCGGCCATCCAAAGGACATAGCCCATGGCCAGTTTGGTCGGCGTACTGAACGGAATTCCGCTCATGTGACTGGTGTCGTGGGGGGTGAACAGGAAAGGCGTGGTGGACGGGTCGGCGGCCATGCGCAGAGCGCCGTAGCTGAGATGGTGGACATGCACCACGTCGAAGCGCTGGAAATCGACCTCATCGTAATGGCTGAGTGTTGTCACGTCATGTCCGGCGGCCCGGCATCCCGCTGCCAGCGTGGTTTCAGGTGTAATTTTCAAATAATCGGTCGGCGCACCACCCTTTGCGTAAATGCCGCCGATTATACAGATCTTCATGGAGCTTCTCCAAGTGAGGGAATGGAAACCGCCACGCTGTGAGGGCGCATCCCTCGCAGCCAAGCACGAGTCTGAACTGCCGCCCAATAAAGGTAGATCGGCCAAAGAAAATAGAGCGCAATCTGGCTAAATACGCTGAGGCTCCATACGGCCAGCATGGCGCACCACATGGAAACGTACTGCACGACGAACGCACCGAACGAAGATCCCGCGGCTGCGAACCATAACTCACTCCTGCCCAGCAGAAGACCCAAGCCTAGAAATCCCGCAAGCACACCCGCGGCGTGGAAGTTCACAAATAGCTCGGCGGAAAACGGAATGATCTGATCGTCGAAGTCCGGCATCCCATAGAGGGTCCGGTTGTAGAGGGTCGAACCGCTGGATTCGCGAAAACTCTTGCCCAGGATCGGAAAAGGTGAAAGCGCGGAAGCCACCAGCGTGGATCCGCCATACAAGTGATCGCCCCAACCCAGTTGGTCCAGGAAAAGGCCCTCAAGCGGAGGCCCGCCGGCGTAAGACTGCACCTGATCCGATGCATCGCGGAGCGATGCCTGGAACAGGCTAGCGTCCGCGGGAGAGGATGCGCCCACCTTCGTCTTTTCGCGATAATTGCCGATCGCGAACAGGACAGGGAGAAGCACAGCTAGAGCCGAAGCGGTGACCACTGGTGAAATCCTGCGGATACGCGCACTGTACACCGCGACCACGGCGATCACGGGAAACACAAAGGCGGCGCGGTTATAACTAAACGTGAGATTGGCAATGGTAATGCCAATCGCCGCCACTGCTCCGGTGAGCGCCGGCCACCACTTGCCGGCGTGTCGGGGAAAATCGAGGGACCGCGCCCACCATGCCACGAAGGCAAAGGCGACGAATGGGCGGAGAACCGTCCCCAGAAATCCGCTCCAAGTTCCCTCGGTTTGCCCTGAGGTGTCCATTACGGCGGAAGGGTTCAGAAAGTAATCGACCATAGCGCCGGGACTCCCAAAGGCGAGGAAGAATCCTAGCAGGCCCACAGCGGCGAAGACCAGCACAAAAGCTGGACCCGGGGTCTCGGAGAGCACCGCGATCATGGAAGGCTTTCGCCGCTCGATCCGGCGTTGGGGCGTGAAAGCCAGTCCAAAACATAGTGCGACGTAGGCGATTGAGTCGATGAGCACCGCTCCCTCCATCGACTCTCGCGACGGCGCAGCCACGAACAAGTCATTTCCGGCGCCAGCAGCCATCACGAGAATCGGCGCGATCACGATTTTCAAGAACAGCAGTAGGAGCGCTACGTTGACAGGAGAAAAATAGTGGTCCGCACGAAAGCGGCACCTGGGCAAGAGCCATTGCATGAGTGCGAACACGGAAGCAGACGCCAGAACGCTCAGGAGCCTGCGCTCGGGCGGGCTGGCAATGACGGCCGTCAACGCCAACAACGGCAGGGCTAGCGTCCAACCGGGATGCAGCAAGCGGAGCTTGTCGGTTTTCAGGGGTAGCATCACTTCTCTACCGGAACTTCGCGAACACCGAAGAGGCCAGATGGTTTTGCGTTCTCCGTAGTGCGTTTGCCACCCGGCTGGTATTGGAGGCAGATCCACAGCGTGATGGAGGCACAGGTGTAGGCGACGGCGAATGCTGCCGCCAGGCCCGCCGCCTTCCACAGCGGAACCATCCACCATGCGGATAAAAGAAACACGGCCGCGAGCAGGGCGTCAGTTCCAGTGCGAGCCCAGGCGCGATTATCGCTAATCAAGGCCGCGCCGAGTTGCGTGTTCAACACCGTAGGCACTGCGGAGAGCGCCAGGATCGCCAAGACTGGCCAGCCATGGGCGAAGGCTTCGCCGAACCACGACATCAGTGGACGCGAGATGGCCATACAGAGCACGGCTGGAGGGACGGTGGCCAGCACACCAAACGCCAGATTCCAACGGAACGCATCGCGATAACCGCCATGGTCCCCGACCGAGCGGAAACGCGAAAGCGCCGGAACCGCGATCCGGGAAACTGAAATCGGCAGGAAGATCAGCAGAAAGCGAAACCGGTCCGCGGCGCTAAATAGTGCCATTTCCGCTAGTCCGCCGGACTGCTTTACCAACAGCGCACTGGTCATCCAAGTAATGGGAGCCACCACAATGCTCGAAAGATACGAAGGCACGCTGAACATGAAGAGCACGCGCCGTTCCGACGCCCAACCGGAGAACGAGAAACGAATCCCCCACTTGCGGCACTCCGCGTGGAGCGTGATCGCGTTCAGCACGCACGCCCAGGCCAAGGCAATCGTCAGGCCGGCGATGGCCCCGGAAGCGCCCCTGGTGTGTGCCAGCACCGCCACTACGGGAAGGCTTAGAACGCCGTTCCATGCACTCAATCGGGCGATTCTCGAAAACGCTTCCAGGCCCGTCAGCGCTCCGGTCTGCACAGCTTCGATCACGCCGAAAAACAGCAACCCGGAAGCTTGGATGAGTGGTTTACGAAGTCCCGGCGAAGCCAACCCCTTGGCGGCGAGTTGCGGCGCGAGCAGAATCAACGCTCCGGTCATCAGCAAGCCGGCCAGCACAGCCGCGGTGAACGACAGCGCCAAAATGCGCCCCGCGCGGGAGCGGTCCGTTTGGCGGTACTCGGCCAAAAACTTGATGGTGGTCATCGACAAACCCAGTCCCGCGATCGGTCCGAACATGCCCACGGTGCTCTGAATAATCGCTACCTGGCCGAATTGTTCTTGCGTGAGCATGCGCGCACAGATCACCAACGCGAGCAGGTTCGCGCTGCGGGCGATGAGCGCCGCCGCAAAGGACCAACCCGCGACGGTCGCCAATTCCGCCTGATCCTTGATGGCCCTCAGGAGCCTGCGCGCGGGCCGAAAAAGACCCAAGGTGAAAAGGTGCATGGGAGTGAGATGGGACCGAAAAGTCTCGATCTAAGGAATCCAGTGGTTTAATACCGTCCCGAGCACTGGTATGCCGTCTTGCTGCAGGCGCGCCGTGGCAGCTCGCGCCGCATCCCGGTCAGTGGCGGCGGCTTGCACCACCAATATGACTCCGTCGGAAATACGGCCTAAAATGCGTGCGTCCGGCAGGTCCAGCATGGAGGGCGTGTCGATCAGAATCATGTCGAATTCTTGCCGGGCGCTGGCCATCAAGGCGGCCATACCCTCGGAGTAAAGCAAGTCCAGGGCGCCAAATTCGTGCGGACCCGGCGTCGCCAACCACACGTTTGGCAGAGGAGTTTGGCGCGTCACATAGGCGAGCAGGTCGGAGTTTTTTCCGGGAAGCGCGAGAAGGTCGGCGAATCCATAATTGTCGACCTGGTTGAAGATCTGATGCAGCCGTGGATTTCGCAAGTCCCCGTCAATCAGCAGGACCTTCCGCTTGACGTGCGCGAGCACCGCCGCAATGTTGGTGGTCACAGTGGTCTTGCCTTCACCAGGGCGGGCGCTCGTGATCGCGATCACCTGGGGAGTCCAGCTCAATTCATCGGAGAACAGGACGGACGTGACGATTGCCCGGAACGAGTCCGCAACTGGGGACTTAGAGCGATTCCATGCGGCGAGCGCGACCTCCACGGACGCGTCTGCCTGCTTCGCGGTGGCACCGTTGAGTCGATTCTTGCCCCAGATGGTGCTCGTTTGACCTGCCGACAGCAAACTGATCTCAGGAACCATGCCCAATTCGGGAACGCGCAGATGCACGCTCAAGTCTCCCGGCCTATTGATGCGCCGGTCATAGCGCTCGTGCCACGAACCGAGAACCAGCCCGAACAGAAGACCCGCTGTTCCGCCCCACAGGAGATTCAAGACCAAACTGGGCCGGTAGGGCCGGCGCGGAACCTTGGCGGGATCGACCAAACGGGCGTTGCTGGCGCGCATTGCGGACGCGACGCGGGCTTCCGCAGCCCGCTGCAGCATGGTGTTGTAGAGTTCCCGGTTGGTGTCCACCTCGCGCTTGAGAATCCCGTATTGGATCGCGAGTTCCCCCTGTTCCGATACGCGACCGATCTGTTGGAGATAACTGTCTTCGAGCAGCTTCTCGCGCATCACGGAGTCTTTGTAGTCAGCTTGAATGCCCTGCAACATGGCAGAGTTTTCCGCGTGTAAAGCGGATTCCAATGCGCGAATCTGTCCGTCCAGGCGCTTCACGCCATCAAAATCCGGCGTATAGACCGTGACCAGATCCGCCCGCTGCCGCCGTAGATCTGTCAGCTTCGTGCGATATTCGCGGAGCGCGCTACCGATCGGCCCGTCTAGAGCATCGGCCGGCGTATTGACCGCCGTCTCCATCCGCGCCTGCTGCATGATTCGGTTTTCCTGCGCCTTGGACAGATTCTCTTGAATCTGCCGAAGTTGGTCCTCGGCAGGGCGGTGGTCTCCGGATGTCACCAAGAGACCGGACGCGTGCGCGTAGGTCTGCAAGCGTTTCTCCGACTCCTCCAGTTGTTTTCGGAGTTCGTCCAGTTGACGCCCGAGCCAGACCGTGGTGCCGCGCGAAATCTCCAGTCGTGATTCGACGCTTTGATCGATGTACTGTTGCGCCAGCCGGTTGACGAATGCCGCAGCGTACCGAGGGTCCTGGCTATCGTACGTCAGGTCCACGATTCTGGCCTGGCGCGATTCACTCACGCCTAGATTCCGCGCGGCGTTTTCGACGATCTCATCGTGCGTGAGAGGCGGACCCGCGGGGCTGCCTCGCAGACGGAACCACAAGGCCCGCAACCCCGGAAGCGGCTGCGCCGTTTCTTTCGGAAGCTGATTGAGAACACGCTCGATCAGGCTGTTGCTTTGCAGGATGCGCAACTGCGTCTGCAAGTCGTTAGTGGTAGAAGACTGGGGAGGAGCCGAAAGCGGAGAGACCTCTTTCAAGTTGAGAAAATTTTCGTTCAAGTCCTGGATTTCGACGGTTGCCCCCGCGCGGAACACCGGTGATTGGCTTTGGGTGACTGCGAAGGCCAGGACCAGGCCCAACAGGGTGGCGGCTAGGAACGTCCGGTGATGGCGGCGAATAAATTCGCCCAAATCCAAAACCACGGAGTCTTCGATGCTGACGGTTTCCCGTGAGCGCGCAGGAATCCGGGTTGCGGAAAACTGCGCCACGGGTGTGACGTCCAACGAGGGAGACTTCCTGTGAATCACGGCTGGACGCAGAGAAGGTTGCATGGAAATTAGCGGCCCCAGATGACAACGCCGGTCGCCATCTGCAGGCTGGTTTCAAGAATGCGTATGCCCATGGACTTCGTGGCGCTGTTCGGGATGAATAAAACATCGTTGGGACGAAGCGGCTGATCTGGAGCGGTGTTAGCGAGTATCTTTTTGACGTCGATGGCAATTTCCACCGGTGGCGCGGACGATCCAGAAGCTCGCAGAATCCGGGCACTCTGTGTGGCCGCAGCCGGTTGCACGCCTTCTGCCATCGCGAGGGCCTGTAACACCGTGATCGACTCGCGCTCAGCCAGCGGAAATCCACCCGGCTTGCGAACGTTGCCTAAGACGTAAATTAATTCCGCGCGCGGGACGGTGATCACATCATGCGGATGGATCTGGATATTCGCTTCCGGTATGCTGGCGTCCATCAGGCCCTTCGCGCTCACTTCGGCCGTGGTGAACTGGCCCGTAGCGTCTTCTTTTGCGTTCACCAACGGAATGGGCCCGGACGCCTTCGGGCGTGTGATTTTGATGACATTTCCCGCCTCACTCTTCAGACCCTCGGCCAGTGACAGGACCTCAACTAAGCTCTTGCGCCCGCGAAGCTGGTGCACCCCGGGTTTGTTCACCGCTCCCAGGATGGAAACCGGTTGCGAACCGTATTCACTTATCTCAACGGTCACTTTCGGGTTCAGGACGATGCTGGACAGCTTGGCTTCGATTTCTCGGGCCAATTGTTCCGTGCTCAGCCCCTCCGCTCGAATTGTGCCGGCGTACTGAAGGTCAACGGTGCCGTCCAAGCCGACGAAGGCCGGCTTGATTTCTATTTCTTTCCGGTCGCGAACGCTTACCGTGATTTGGTCGCCGGGTCCAAGTAGATAGCTTCCCGCGGGAGAGATGGGCGCAACGGTCTGAGCGGAGACCGCGCACGCAGAGTGCGCCACAACCAGCAACACGCCAATCCGGCACAGTGTTTCGGTCACCATTTCAAATCTCATATCAGCTGGCGGATCCGCTGGCTCGAGTCGCAGGCCACGGCGATGCAGCTTCGATCATGAGATCGTCGATCTCCACGGCAACCGACCGTTGAAGCAACGTCACGGAAACAACTAAACGGTGCTGAGTCTTGAACTGCACCAACACTCCTTCGAGTCCCCGGAGGGGGCCGTAGCGAACGCGGACTCGGGTTCCCGGATGCACGGTCGGCTCCCGCCGGACTTCTATGCCCGACCGCAGAACTATGTTCAGCGCATCGATCTCAGCGTCTTCCACGGGGTGATAGCTGGTCCCGAACCCCACAATCGATACGATTCCAGGGGCGCGCAGAACATTGGGGCCCTGCGCGGGGTCGAAGCGCGCGAAGATGTATCCCGGAAACACTGGCATTTCGACACAGCGGATACGGTCCGCCCAAACTCTCCGTTGTGGCGCGCACGCGGTACAAACTTGATACCCTGTGTTCACTAAGTGCTTCCCTGTCAGCTTTTCGCAACGTGAGCGGACTCGAAGCGCATACCACTTGGCATCGTTATGCATCGTCTTCCTCAGCCGGCGAGCCGGATTTTGGGCAGCTTCCGTCCTTTCAGTCCACCAAGATTGCCAAAATCCTAACGCCACGGTTTAGGATTTCAAGCTGGGAACTTGACCAAACATCAATAGTGGGGTCGCAATATATCTCAGGCAATAGAACAACAGCCGTTTTTGGACTAGTACCGGCCCTATGCACAGGATCTTGATGGGTTGACTACAAGGTGAAAGCGGTCAACCGTTTGGGGACTCTGAGAATCCTGCGGTAAAACAGGTTGGAGTAGCGAAGATAGCGCTTCGCAAA
>JBEKBK010000033.1:0-28621 GCA_050015435.1 Bryobacteraceae bacterium | reverse complement strand
TGACGGCCGCGGCTTCCTTGACGATGCCGACGCGAAGGTCCACTTTGGCGAAGTCATCGATAGTGATGTGAGCGACGCCATCGGCAGAGGACGGCGCAGCGACCTGCGGGGGTTTCCCGAGCAAGGCTTGCTGGCGATCGAACTCCTGGATCTCCAGATCCTTCATTTTTTCGATCGAGGCTTTCAGATCGGCGCGCGGAAAAACTCCGCTAACGGCTCCCAGCATTTGTCCGGCGGGCAAATGTCCCCAATGCAGATTGGCGACCCGAATTTCAGTGGTGGGCTGCGTAAAACCGAGCTGCGACCAGATTTTCGCGGCACTCTCCGGAATGATGGGAACCAGCAGGGCGGTGATAATGCGCAAAGCTTCCGCGGCCGTGTAGAGAGTCGCGTCCAACTCACCTTGGGAAGCGGGATCTTTCGCCAGTTTCCAGGGCGCACGCTCGACAATCATCTTGTCCACCGCGGCGATCAGGCCCCAGATGGCCTCCAGCGCTTTGGAGAATTCGAATCGCTCGAAAGCTTCCAGGGCTATGGAAGTGGCCTGGGTAGCGGCTTCCGCAATGCGCGGATCGCCCGGTGAGTCCGGCACCACTCCCTGGCGATATTGATGAATCATCGTGAGCGTGCGGCTCGCCAGGTTGCCGAGCCCATTCGCCAGATCGGAATTGTAACGGTTCACCAGCGCGTCATAACTGAAACTGCCATCCTGCCCGAAGACGATTTCGCGCATCAGGAAGTAGCGCAGCGCGTCCGTGCCCATCACCTTTTGAATCGGCGTCGCGCGGACGATGTTGCCGCGGGACTTGCTCATCTTGTCGTTCTCAAAAAGCAGCCATCCATGGGCGAAAATGTGTTTGGGAAGCGGGAGATCCGCAGCCATCAGAAAAGCGGGCCAGTACACGGCGTGAAAACGGACGATCTCTTTTCCGATCAGGTGAAGGTCGGCCGGCCAGAGATCCTCGCCATGCACGGCGCTCATGTAAGTGGTGAGCGCATCGAACCACACGTAGAAGACGTGCTTTTCTTCATCCGGAACCGGAATCCCCCATTTGATCGTGGTGCGGCTGATGGACAGATCTTGCAATCCCGCCCTGACGAACGCGAGAACCTCATTTCGGCGAGTCTCGGGCAGGATGAAATCGGGTTGTGACTCGTAGAGCTTGAGCAGAGGCTCCTGAAAAGCGGACAACTTGAAATAGTAATTCTCTTCGGTGACCGTTTCAGTGGTCCGGCCGCAATCGGGACACGGATCGCCAGGCTTGGCGTTGTTCACGTACGCTTCGTCGAAAACACAGTATTGGCCGGTGTAATTGCCCTTATAAACATAGCCTCGCTCGACGCAGCGGCGGAACAGATCCTGAACTACCCCGGCGTGCCGGTCGCTGGTGGTGCGCTCGAACCGGTCGATCCGAATGCCGAGGCTCTTCCATTGGCGGGCGAATTCCTCGGAAATAACGTCCACGAATTCCTTCTCGGTCTTGCCCGCAGCTTTGGCGGCACGCTCGACTTTTTGGCCGTGTTCGTCGGTCCCCGTGGTCAGAATGGACTGGTAGCCCTGCATCCGCTTCAAACTGCGAATGGTATCGGCAGCGAAAGTGGTGTAGGCGTGGCCGATATGGGGAGCGGCGTTGGCGTAATAAATCGGCGTGGTCAGGTAATATTTCATTCTCTTGTCTTCAAGTATGCCGCATGCACCGCAGCCATCACCTGCGGCAAAGGCGTCCCGGTACGTTCCGCGATGGCGCGGCAATCCTCGTATTCGGGGGCGAACGCACCGTGGCCCGACACCTTAACCCGCACGTGTCCCCAAGACGTGTCGACGTGAACGATGCGCCGCTCTTCGACGCGGCGTTCGGCCGCGTGAATGCGCAAACCCAGAGTCGAGGTTTCTGCAAAAACGATCTGTGCCAGACGCTCCTGATCCTCGGGCCGGGCGATCACACGGAGCAGCGAGCCAGGACGATTCTTTTTCATCTGTATCGGGGAAAGAGATGCATCCAGTGCCCCGGCCTCCATCAGACGTTCAAGAGCATAGCCCAGGATCTGCGGACTTGAGTCGTCGATATTCGCTTCAATAACGCTGACCAGCGTGGATTCGGGTGCTTGTGTCCGTTCTCCCACGAGCACGCGTAGGACGTTGGGCTGTTCCTTGAAATCGCGATCGCCCGCACCGTGGCCGATGGAGCTGATCCGCATGGACGGAAGGGGGCCGAAGCTTGACCCGAGAGTGGCGACTAGCGCAGCACCGGTCGGCGTGGTGAGCTCGAATTCGGGTCCACGTGAATAGATGGGCTTTCCACAAAGCAACGCGGCCGTGGCTGGCGCTGGGACCGGCAGGATGCCGTGCTCCGTCTTTACGGTACCGCTGCCAACGTTGATCGCCGAATTATGGACCTCCTCGATACCGAGAAGGTCGAACGCGAGGCATGCGCCGACGATATCGGCAATAGAATCCGCGGCTCCGACTTCATGGAAGTGGACCCTTTCGATGGGTATGCCGTGGACCTGTGCTTCCGCCTCGCCGAGACGGGTGAAGACGGCCGAAGCGTTCTTCTTAACTCGATCGGGGAGGGACGCGCTAGCGATGAGCTTATGGATATGGGACAGGTGGCGATGCGGCTGGTTGCCGTTGATGGAGACGCGAAACTTGGTGGCGGCGAGCCCCCCGCGCGTGGTCTTTTCGCAGGCAAAAGTCGCGCCGGTATCGAGACTGCGAAGCGCGTCGAGTAACGGTTCGGACGGCGCACCGGCGTCCACCAAAGCGCCGACGGTCATATCGCCGCTGATGCCGGAAAAAGCGTCCAGATAGCAGATTTTCATGAAATCAAACCGGGGAGAATTTCGGCGGCCGATCCACGCAGCGACGCATCTACCATGGACGAAACAGGTGTTTCAGCGATGTTCACCTCGACGACCCTCGCCCCCGACGATTTCGCCAGGCCGACCAAGCCAGCGGCCGGGTAGACTACCGCGGATGTGCCGATCACCAGAAAAACCTCGGCCCGGCGAGCGGCTTCCTCGGCGCGAGTCCACACATCCTGAGGCAGCGCCTCGCCGAACCAAACCACACCCGGGCGCTCCAACCCGCCACAATTACACTGCGGGGGCAGATTCGGAATGGACGGGCGAAAATCCTGATGTTCAGAGCCGCATGCAGAACAGCGCAAATTCCATATGTCGCCATGAACCTTGAGGGCATCCCGGCTGCCCGCGCGATCATGCAAGCCGTCCACATTTTGCGTAATCAATGTAAAATCCGGGACGCGATTCGCCATGGTTGCCAACGCAGCATGACCCGGATTGGGCTCCGCCTTCGCGATGAGCCCGCGACGCCAGTCATACCATTCCCATACCAGCTTCGGGTCGCGGGAGAAGGCCGCGGGCGTCGCTAAATCCTCGGGCCGGTAATTCCGCCAAAGTCCACCGGGACCGCGAAAAGTCGGGATCCCGCTCTCAGCGGAGATGCCTGCGCCGGTCAGAACTGCGACGGAATTTGCGGAGTCCAACCACCCCCGGATTCGATCCATTCCTCATTATAGAAGTGGCCCTAGCGCCTTACGAGCGGCTTGCACGTCTCTCAGGGCGGTTTCCGTATCGTTGGCGATGGCGGTCAGATGGCCCATCTTACGGCCGGGACGCGGTTCGAGCTTGCCGTAGAGATGAAGTTTCACATCAGGATGGCGGCAAGCTTCCTGCCAATCGGGTTCGCCGTTCTTCCAGATATCGCCGAGCAGATTCGCCATCGCAGCCGGACGCAACAGATCTGTTGCGCCGAGCGGCAGACCGCAAACGGCGCGAAGCTGCTGCTCGAACTGGCTGGTGAGGCTCGCATCGAAGGTCAAGTGCCCCGAATTGTGGGGGCGCGGCGCGAGCTCATTGATCAACAATTCCCCTCCGGGTTTGACGAAGAACTCGACACAAAGAACACCCACGACCTGGAGCGCATCGAGCACCGCGTGCGCGATCTCTCGCGCCCGCTGGACGATTTCGGGACCGACGCGAGCTGGCGCGACAGAAATATCGAGGATGCGATTGCGATGCTGGTTCTCGATTGCGCCATAGTCGACGAATGTGCCGTCGACGCCGCGCGCCGCGACCACCGAGATTTCTAGCTCGAACGGAACGAAAGCTTCGAGCACGGCGGGCACGAGTCCGATGGACTCCCATGCGACTGCGGCTTGATCTGGGGACGAAATCAACGCCTGACCCTTGCCGTCGTAGCCGAAATCGGCGGTCTTGAGAACCGACGGGCAACCGAGCTCGGATACGGCGCGGGTGAGCTCATCGTGCGCAGTGACCACCCTGAACGGAGTCAGGGGCAGGCCGGCGTCCGCCAGAAATGTTTTCTCACGAATTCGGTGTTGCGTGGTATGAAGTACTGAACCCGCGGGGCACACGGGCGCGTGTTCCGCGGCCGCCTGCGCGGTGGGCGCTGGGACATTTTCGAACTCGAACGTGACCACGCGCACGGCTTGCGCGAAGCGCCGTACCGCATCGAGATCGTCATAGGGCGCGATGACTTCGACGTCGGAGAGTTGACCCGTGGGCGTGTCCGCATCCGGGGAAAAAGTATGAACGCGATAGCCCATGCGACGGGCAGCCATGGCAAACATACGGCCGAGCTGGCCGCCACCCAGCACGCCAATGGTCGCGCCGGGAAGAATTGGTTTGGCCACGGCGTTCCCTAGAGAGTGTCCTTGAGGACTTTATCTGTTTGTTCGGCACGAAAAGCTCGGAGTTTTTCTCTGAGGTCCTGGCGATTGGTGGCCAGAATCGCAATGGCGAGCAAGGCGGCGTTGATGGCTCCGGGCTTGCCGATGGCGAGCGTCCCGACGGGTATACCTCCGGGCATTTGGACAATCGAGAGGAGAGAGTCCAGGCCCTTTAGCGACTGGCTCTCGATGGGAACACCCAGCACGGGGAGAATGGTGTGAGCCGCCACCATGCCGGGAAGATGCGCGGCGCCGCCCGCAGCCGCGATAATCACTTCGATTCCGCGCTGCTCCGCTTCCGAAGCGTATTCGGCCATCAGATGAGGCGTGCGGTGCGCGGAGACAATTTTGGTTTCATGCGCCACGTCGAAACGAGTGAGCATTTCGCTCGCGTGGCGCATGGTCTCCCAGTCCGACTTGCTGCCCATGATTACGCCGGCCAGCGGGCGGTTCTGCATGCTATTGGCCCTGCGCGAGCGTGTAGCCGGACTTACCGTCGAAATTTCGAAGGCTCACCGTCATCGCGATTTCCAGGCCTAGGCCGGCGACACGATCGACCAAAGCGATCACCTGCTTGGGCGACGTGGAAGGCGACATGAAACGGCAGCGGAAATTATCGGTGCAGAACGTTTCGGGCGACCCGTCCGGCCAGACTTTGACGCCGCGATTCGCGATCATTTCGAGGTCCAGGCCGTCGCCCGCAGCGGACTTGATTTTGGCGGCGAGATCGTTCGGGGTTTTGGACGGCCATTCGACATAAACGTCGACTCCGACCAGATCTTTCTTGGGCTCCGGCCGAGCTGCTCGCGCGGCAGCGGCCGCGGCCGCCGGCTTGGCCGAGTAGTGAACGGCTTTGAGCGTCTGCGGCTTTTGTCCCAGCCGGGCGACAACGGCATCGGCGAATTCCTTGGTGCCGACTTTCTGCTTGCTGGTACCTTCCTTGAAAATATCGTAGGTATGGACGCCATCTTCCATGGTGCGCAGCCATGCATTGTGGACACGTTCCGCGATATCGTGTTGACCGATGTGTACCAGCATCAGAACACCACCAAGCAGGAGGCCGGATGGATTCGCGAGATTCTGACCCGCGCGGCGTGGAGCGGAACCGTGAATAGCTTCAAACATCGCGCACTGATCGCCGATATTGGATGAACCGGCTAGTCCGACCGAACCTGCGATCTGGGCGGCCACATCGGAGAGCACGTCGCCGTAGAGGTTCGGCATCACGATGACGTCGAACGCTTCAGGAGTATCCGCGAGCTTGGCTGCGCCAATGTCGACAATCCAGTGTTCTTTTTCAATTTCCGGATATTCAGGGCCGATTTCGTCGAAGATTTTGTGGAAGAGGCCGTCGGACATCTTCATGATGTTGTCCTTGGTGAAGCACGTGACCTTCTTCCGGTTGAACTGGCGCGCGTATTCGAACGCGTAGCGGACAATTTTTTCGGACCCTGGCCGCGAGATCAGTTTCAGCGCGAGCATTTCATCCGGGGTCGCTTGATATTCGATGCCGGCGTAGAGATCCTCTTCGTTTTCACGAACGATCACCACGTCCATCACAGGGTGCTTGGTGCGGACGAAGGGGTGATACGAGACGCAGGGCCGAATGTTGGCGTACAAGCCCAACGTCTTGCGCGTAGTCACGTTCAGGCTCTTGAATCCGCCGCCCTGAGGCGTCGTGATTGGCGCCTTTAGGAAGACCTTGGTGCGGCGCAAAGAAGCCCACGAACTGGGCTCGATGCCGGCGCTGTTTCCGCTCAGGTAAACTTTCTCGCCGATCTCGATCGTTTCGATGTCGAGACGCGCGCCGGCCTCCTTTAAAATGTGCAGCGTAGCGGCCATAATTTCGGGGCCGATACCGTCGCCGTGCGCGACCGTAATGGGGGTGTTGGTTGCCATGGTCTGAAACAAACTACGATAGCACGCGATGCGCGATGATCTCGAAGTTACTGGCGACGCGGCGGAGCACGGGAACCCGGATCAGCGGTTCGTCGAGGAGGCGGGCAGCGTGGTATCCGGTGCTCCAGCCCGGAAACAATCCGGCAAGCGGGGTTGAAATGAAGTCGTAGTAAGCAAAACGCGTCTCGAGGCCGGCATGCGCGAACACGGCGGCGGTCTTCGAGGGTGCCAGGGGACGCTCATTGGGCGACTGGTAGCGAGCCATCAACTTCGGAATCAAGAGCGACCCGATCGCGCCTGAGAGGCGATAACGGCTGGGGTCCAGTGAATAAAATGTACCGCCCGGACGCAACAAAGTTCGAATTTGATAGGCGAGTGCGGGAAGATCCTCTTCACTCAAATGGTGCAGGAAGAAGATGGCGATGATCAGGTGGAAGGAACCTGGCTCAAATTGCGCGGATTCGAGCGTGCCCTGGATGAACGTGATGTTTGTGATGCGCGCTTGTTCCGCGTCCTGCCGGGCTTGACGGATGGCGGCAGGAGACAGATCGAGCCCTATGATTTCTGACACATGACGCGCAATGATGAGTTCGGTATCGCCGATTCCGCAGCCCAGGCTCAGCACGCGCGAATTTCGGCCGGCCGAAGCGAGGCGCAGAATTCTCGAAGCCAGGTGTTTTCGCAGAGCGCGCACGGCAGGCTTGGCGAAGTGGGATTGCGCAAAGCCGGAGTAAAGCCGGTCGTGGTATTCGATCTCACGGACAAGGGCGTCCGGTGGCAGGCGTGAGTTCAACTTCTTTCTTACTTATAATAAGTCCTGGACGGTTCCTATGTTGAAAAAGTCACCTGTCGTGCTTGCAATTGTTCTATGCGCTTCTGCCTTGGCGCAGCGGCGCGTACCCCTGGGGGACTGGCCGGACCAGCGCGGCCCCTACCGTGACGGACGATCGCCCGAAACCGGACTGCCGGATAAGTGGTCCCTCGCCGGCGAAAACCTGTTGTGGCGGGTACCGTACGGCGGGCGCTCAGCGCCGGTGGTAATCGGGAACCGCGTGTGCGTGCAGAATCCGGTGGGGCGTGGCGCCGAAGAACAAGAGCGCGTGATGTGTCTCGATCCGGACACCGGCAAGATGCTATGGGAATTCCGGTTCAACGTGTTTCAGAGCGATGCGCCTGCTCACCGAGTGGGTTGGTCTTCGCCCGTCGCGGACCCCGACACGGGAAATCTTTATGCAATCGGATCGGGTGGGTTGACGATCGCTTTGAACAAAGACGGTAAGCTCCTTTGGCAGCGGGACATCGGTGAGGAATGGGGAGCCTTCACGACCCATGGCGGACGCATGTCGTCGCCGCTCCTCGACGGCAATCTGGTGATCGTGACCCTCGCGGTTTCCAACTGGGGAACTGAAGCGGGCCGTTCGCAGCGTTTCATCGCACTCGATAAGAAGACCGGCGAGACCGTCTGGGTTTCTAACCCGGGCGGGCGTCCCTACGATACGGCTTATGCCGCCCCATCGATCGCGACCATCAACGGACTGAGGCTGCTGATCTGCGGGCTTGGCGACGGCGGAGTGTACGCGATCAAGCCGCAAACCGGCGAGAAGGTTTGGGGCACGGTGCTCGCGAAGCGCGGCATCAACACTGGCGTTCTCGTTAACGGGAACACCGTGATCGTCTCCCACGGAGACGAGAATCTCAATTCCACGGAGCGCGGCATGATCGCGGCCATCGACGGATCGTTGAAGGGCGACATCAAGACGTTCAAGTGGTCGGTCCCTGGCTTTGAGGGCGGATTTTCCTCTCCGCTGCTGGATGGAGACCGCGTTTATCAGATCGACAACGGGTCGAAGATCGTGGCGTTCGACGTAACCACCGGCCGGCAATTGTGGAAGCAGCAATTGGGTTCGGTGCAAGAGGCCCCGCCGGTGATGGCTGATGGCAAGATCTACGTGGGAACGGACAGTGGAAAGTTCTATATCCTGAGGCCGCACAGCGACAAGGTTGACGTGCTCAGCGAAGTGACCATGCCGATCAGCAAGTACAGTTGCTGCAGTGAAGAGGGAGTGCCGGAACAGGTTCTGGCAGGGCCCGCGATTTCGCACGGTAGAGTGTTTATCGTATCGAGCGATGCGGTGTATGCGATCGGTCCGAAGAAGGCGACGACGCTGAGGGGTTACGTGGTGGATGAGCCTGCGGAGAAGGCTGAAGGCGCGCCTGCGTGGCTGCAAGTCGAGCCGACGGAACTGTTGCTGAAACCCGGACAAACGGTGAAGCTGCACGCCAGGCTGTTCGACGAAAAGGGACGATTCCTGCGAGAGGAAAAGGCGACGTGGTCTCTGGATGGGCTCACTGGCACGGTGAATGATGGATCGTTCGTGGTGGCGAGCGAGCAGGTTGACCAAGCCGGGCTGATCAAGGCGAGTGTCGGCGGGCTGACGGGCACAGCTCGTGCGCGGGTCACTCGGGCCATTCCGTTTACCGAGAACTTCGAATCCTATAAAGAGGGAACGGTGCCTCCAGGCTGGGTCAACGCTACCGCTGGGCATTTTCGGGTGGTAACGTTCGAGGGGAAAAGGGTTCTCGAGAAAGCGCCCGATGAAACACTGTTCAAGCGAATACGGATGTTTTACGGAGCCACGGATGCCTCCAATTACACCGTGGAGGCAGATGTCCGGGCGAACATGAAGCGCCGCCAGATGGGCGATATCGGGCTGATCGCGCAGCGCTATTCGCTGGTGCTCTACGGCAATAATCAGTATCTGAAGATCGAGCCCTGGGAGCCGGAGGTTCAGAGGACGGTCACGAAACCATACGAGTGGAAACAAGACAAGTGGTACCATCTCAAACTTCGCGTCGATAATCTGCCAGGTGGAAAGGTTCAGGTTCGCGGCAAGGTTTATCCGACGGGCGATCCGGAGCCGGCGGAATGGAGCGTCGAGAAAATCGATCCGATCGGCAACCGGGAGGGCCCGGCAGGAGTATTCGCGGATGCCGAATTTGGGGTCTATTTGAGTAATCTGAAAGTGACGGCAAACCAATGAAAAAGGTCCTATTGATTGCTGCGGCGCTGACGATTTCGGTGTGGTTCCTGGCACTCGCGTCCGATTCAGGCACCGGAGACTGGCCGATGTGGGGAGGCACGCCGGATCGGAACATGGTTTCAAACCAGCACGTTTTGACGAGCTGGGACGTGAAGACCGGCAAGAACGTGAAATGGGTCGCTGAGCTTGGCTCTCAGAGTTACGGTAACCCGGTGGTTGCGGATGGGCGCGTTTACGTCGGAACAAATAACGAACTAGTGCGCGATCCGCAGGAAGGGGGCGATCGCGGCGTGCTGATGTGTTTCCGGGAGTCGGATGGCGAGTTCCTGTGGCAACACACGAATCCGAAGCTGGCCTCCGGGCGCGCGAACGATTGGCCTTACCAGGGCGTCTGTTCCTCGCCGCTCGTTGAGGGCAACACGTTGTATTACGTCACGAATCGCAGCGAAGTCGTCTCGCTGGATACCAGAGGCGAAGGCAAGCATGCCAAGGTGAATTGGCGTTTCGACATGATGGAAGAGGTCGGAAGCCAGCCGCACAACATGTCGAACTCGTCTCCTGTTTCTTACGGCGATTTGATCTTCATGAGCACGGCCAACGGACAGGACGAGAGTCACGTGCATATCCCTTCGCCGCGAGCGCCCGCGATAATCGCGTTGAACAAGAAGACCGGGAAGCTGGTGTGGGAAGACAATCCGGTAGAGGACCGTATTCTGCACGGTCAATGGGCTTCGCCGGCCGTGGGAAAGATTGGCGATGTGGTGCAGGTGGTGATCGGCCAGGGCGACGGGTATGTTCGCGGCTACGAAGCAGAGACCGGCAAACGCCTATGGTGGTTCGATATGAATCCGAAAGATTCGGTATGGCCGAAGACCCGGAATGAAGTCATCAGTACGCCGGTCATTTACGACAACAAAGTTTATATTGGCAACGGGCAGGATCCGGAGCACGGCGAGGGAATCGGTCACCTGTATGCGATCGATGCGACGAAGCGCGGTGATATTACGCAGTCCGGCAAGATTTGGCAATTCGACAAAATACGGCGAAGCATCTCCACCGGAGCTTTGAAAAACGGATTGCTGTTTTATGCCGATTTCAGTGGCTTCCTGCATTGCCTGGACGCGGCTACCGGCCAGGAATACTGGAACCACGACCTGCTGGCGTCGGTCTGGGGCTCGCCGATGGTCATCGGGGACAAGGTGTATCTCGGCGACGAAGACGGCGACGTGGTGGTGCTCGAGGCGAGCAAGGAGCACAAGGTAGTCGGGACGTATAACATGGGAAGCTCCGTGTATTCGACGCCGGTGCCGGCGAATGGCGTCTTGTTCATCGCCAATCGAAATCAGTTGTTCGCGCTGAAAGAAGGAGCGATGACGAAGCCCAAGGCTCCGACGGCGATGTTGCGTGATCTGCTGCTGCCGCCACAACTGGTATCACGCACCACACGGCGGGACGCGAATAGTTTCGTTCGCTAGACCAGTTTCGGGGATAACGTAGACCGTCTCAGGAAGCGCACTCCGTTGAAAGCACTGTTACAAGCCGTACGAAACTGGTCGACGCAAAATCAAGAAATGGTCTAGCTTAATCCTTTGTCCCAGACTGCCGCAGAACAAAAGCGTCGCTCGTTGCTCCTGGTTTTGTTTTGCACGTTCATTGGCGCCGTCGCGCAATTGCTGATCAAATCCGGCGCTCCGCAGCTCAATCTTCAGCCGACGTTTTTGCGCAGCGCGATCGCAATCGTTTTCAACGTGCCGCTGATGGCTGGTCTGTGTATGTACGGCGTGAGCGCGTTGCTGCTGGTGCTGGCTCTGCAGCACGGAGAATTGTCGATGATTTATCCAGTTATCGCGCTTACGTTTGTGTGGGTCACGATTCTGTCGGCAGTCGTGATCGGAGAACCTATGACCCCATATAAACTTGCTGGAATCGCGACCATCGTGGCGGGAGTGGGAATCCTGGGCCTGGGAAAGCGCGCTTGAACACGCCCATTTCCTCAATGGTGTGGGTGTTCACGGGGTCCTTTATTGGCAGCTTCGGCGCGGTTTTGCTGAAAGCCGGCGCGGGACGTTTAAAAATGGACTTGCGCGCGCTGATCACGAATTGGCGATTGGCCGCCGGCGTGGTCACGTACCTGCTGTCATTCGTGTTCTTCGTTCAGGGAATGCGGCATGGCGAGCTGAGCGTTCTTTATCCCCTGGTAGCGCTCGGCTATTTATGGACCGTGGTCTGGTCCAAGCTGTTCTTCAATGAGCCGCTGACTTGGGCTAAGTTCACTGGTCTCGGGCTGATCCTGGTAGGGATCTCAATCCTCTTCCTCGGGAATGCGCGGTAGAGCTGCCTGCGCATTGTCGTTGTTCGGATTGAACGCGTACGTATGTTCGCGGTTATGGTCCGCGGGCTATATCGATCAGATGGGCTCGGTGGAGGGCTCCTACATCGCTATCAGCCGTTACGTGATGCGCCATTGGGGCGACCTTTCCTGGTTTCCCCTATGGTTCTGCGGTATGCCGTTCGTGCGAGCCTACCAGCCCGGCCTGCACGTCACGGTCGCGGCGCTGGCAACCGCATTTGATCTGACGCCCGTGCGCGCCTATCATCTTGCGGCCGCATTCTTCTATTGCCTGGGTCCGGCAACGCTTTTCTGGATGTGCGATTCCCTGACCGGCAGGCGTGGATACGCCTTCGCCGTCGCGCTTGCGTATTCGCTGTTTTCCCCGTCGTTGTTGTTGTCGAGTTTCATTCGGGCGCGTTCGGGGTTTCTGATCGCGCAGAGATATCAGGTCCTGGTGCATTACGGCGAAGGTCCGCACATCGCCGCGTTGGCTCTGCTGCCGTTGGTCGTGTGCGGCCTACACTGCGCGATCGCCGAGTCTCGACGCATATTCATTCCCGTGAGCGCTGTTTTGATCGGGGCCCTGGTAGCAACGAACTGGACCGGCACGGTGGGCGTCATCCTGGCGTTGATGGCGTATTTCGCTTCACGCGTTGGCGAAATTCGCGCGCAGGGTTGGATCAACGCATTCGGGATCGCGGCCGTTGCCTATCTGCTGATTTGCCCTTGGGTACCTCCGTCGGTGATGGCGGGCGCGCTGACGAATGCGCAGGACTCCGATGGGACCCATATCGGCGGAGTCCAATTGGCGGCTCTCCTAGCGTTCCTCGGGCTGCTCGCGGGACTTCATCTCATCTTCGAGAAACAGAAGGTTGATCGGAATTTGCGATTTTTCGTTTATTTCGTGATCTCAACCGGATGCGTGGTGCTGGGCAAGCTGTGGGGCAATGTGTCTCTGGTACCCCAACCGCATCGCTTTCATTTGGAGCTGGAAATGGCGGTGATCCTCCTCGCGGTGTACCAACTGACAGTTGCTTGGAAGCGTTTCAGCAAGACTCTTCAATGGATTGCGCTCGCCGCGGTAGCCGCGTTCTGCTTGTTCCAGATCCGCGGATATCATCGGTACGCGAGCTCGCTGACCCGATCGATTGAGATCGAGAGCACCATTGAATTCCGGATGGCTCACTGGTTCGAGGACCACCTGGATGGGCGGCGCGTGTTCGCGCCCGGCAGCGTCGCGGTTTGGATGAACTCATTTGTGGATACGCCTCAGTTGGCGGGATGCTGCGACCAGAATGTTCCGTCCTTCGAGCAGCGGCTCGCATTTTTCACGGTCTACTCCGACATGAACGCCGGCAGCCGCGCGGCCGAGATTTCGCAGCTCTGGTTGAAGGCCTACGGCGTCGGCGCCATAGGGATGACCGGTCCGCAAAGCCGCGAATTCTACAAACCGTACGCACATCCGCACAAGTTCGACGGAGTCCTGCCGGAGCTCTGGCGCGACGGGGACGACGTGGTTTACGGCCTGCCGGAACGTTCACCGTCTATCGCTCATGTGATCAACGCCAGTCAAGAAGTGATTCAAGCTCCCGTGAACGGCCTGGCCGTGGATCCCTTGCGTCCGTATGTGGCTGCGCTGGACGATCCCGGTCTGCCGCTGGCGGACGCACACTGGATCAATTCTCATCAACTTCAGATCTCGACCGTGATGACGCCTCAACAGGTCGTTTCCGTGCAAATGAGTTACGCACCGGGATGGGAGATCCGCGCAAACCAGAGATTGGTGCGGGCTCACGCGGACGCCTTGGGGCTCATGGTTATAAAGCCCGGCTGCGCTGGCCCCTGTTCGATCGATTTGATTTACGATGGCGGCCCGGAGGCTCGCTGGACGCGCGTTGCACAATGGATCGGCGTGCTGGCCTGCATCGCATGGCCGCTGACTCAAAAACGGGCCAGGTCCTCTACCGAGATATTCCCGCCGCACAACACCAGCACCACGTAATGTTCGGGTGAAAAGCGATCTTTCAGCCGATCCGCAGCGGCGAGCGTGCAGGCGGCCGCCGGTTCGCAGAGAACCTTCAATCTCTCGAGTAGAAACCGGAGGGAAGCCATCGCCTCGCTGTCCGAAACGACGGTGATACATTCGAGCAGTCGCTGCGCCATATCGAACGTACGCTCGGACGGCGCGGGCGCGCCCAAAGTGCGGGCGATGGAGGTGATCGCGTCCAGGGTTACGATGTGACCGGCCGCGATCGACCTCGACATGCAGTCCGCGCCCTCGGTCTCAACGCCCCACACGCGAACCGCGGGCTTCAAAGACCTGATCGCGGTGGCGATTCCGCCGGCCAATCCGCCCCCGCCAATGCTGACCACCACATCGGTAACCTGCGGGAGATCCTCCAAAATCTCCAACCCTACGCTTCCCTGCCCCGCGATCACCAGAGGATCGTCAAACGGATGAATGTAGGACCAGCCCTCGAATTCATATTTCGCAACCTCGGCGAACGCGGCGGCGGCGCTCGAGCAAAACTTGATCTCGGCCCCGTAGCCGCGCGTCGCCTCCACATAGTTCTTCGGCGTGTTTTCCGGCATCAGGATCAGGCTGCGCAGGCCGAGCACGCGCGCAACGTAAGCCACGGCTTGCGCGTGATTTCCTCCACTCACCGCGACGATCCCCCGGCCGCGCTCGTCCTGCTTCAGGTTCAGGGCTTTGTTCAGCGCTCCGCGAACTTTGAACGAGCCGGTCTTCTGAAACATCTCCAGCTTGGCGTATACGTTGGTCTTGAGACGCGCGCTGAGGGTGGTCGTGGAGGTGAGCGGAGTCCGCCGGATGCCAGGGGCGATGCGTTGGCGGGCGGTCTGTATGTCCATTAAGGAGAGCGATACCGGCATGAAGTTCTTATTGTAGACTCGTATCATGCAAAGCCAGCAGCGCCTGACCGCGATTATCGAACGCGAAGGGGATGGCTTTGTCGCGCTTTGTCCGGAGTTCGATATTGCAAGCCAAGGAGAGTCGATCGAGGAGGCGCGAACAAACCTCATCGAAGCCCTTACCTTGTTTTTCGAGACTGCGGACCAGTCTGAGGTTGCCCGCCGGTTCCATGGCGAAGTGTTCGTGACTCAGGTCGAGGTTCCGGTTGGGTAAGCTCCGGGTCCTTTCCGGCTCGGAGGTTTGCCAAATTCTCGAACGCAACGGATTCATCGGGGTGCCAGCCAGGCAGCCACCGACTTATGCAGAGGCGAAGCGAGGGAACGACGACTACAGTTCCCGTTGCTCTCCATCAAACGATTCGGCAGGGCACATTTTGAGCATCATCCGGCAGTCGCAACTCCCAAGAGCACTATTCGAGACGGGAAATTAGCTCAACGAATGAAAAGGCCGCGGTCATTGCGCTCGACCGCGGCCTTTCGCGGAACCTCAGTGCTTTTGCAGACGGCTACAGGCCACTAAGGCTCCTGTAACGTCAATGGCGTCTCGATTCTCCGTGATGTTGACGACTTTACCGTTCATGTCGATCACAAAAGTCGTGCGGTTATCAAGCTGGCTTTGTTCGTTGAACACGCCGTACTGCTTGCTTACCACGCGCTTGTAATCGGACAGGAACGGGAAGTCCGCGCCCAATTCCTTCGACCAATGATTTAACGTTGCGATGAAATCCGTGCTGATTGCCAAAACCTGGGTGTTTGCTGAAGTGAAGTTGCCAATACCAGACTGGTAGGCTGTGAATTCAGTCGTTCAACCACCGGTGAAGGCGGCCACGAAGAACGCCAGCACGACGTTCTTCTTGCCGCGAAAATCAGAAAGTTTCACGGGCTTGTTGGTGTTGTCGGGAAGAGTGAAGTCGGGCGCTTCATCGCCGACGTGCACTTTCAATTGAGGGTTCAAAGCCGGGGCCGCGGCAGGTTGCTGTTGCGCGAACAACCCGCAGGCGGTCATGGCCGCACCGGTAATCAGCAAGGTTATAGGTTTCATCGAGATACCTCTCGGACCAAAGTATCACGAAACATGCAGTTTTTCACCATGTTTTCTCCACTCGTTCCAGTCGTTTTCGATGGAGTCCACCATGGCCTCCGCCGCCGCATGAAGCCACCTGGGGCCCCGCATGGTTAGGTCTTTCCCCAGCAGAGGGGCCTTCCCGCTGCCCAGGTGGACATTGGCCGTCTCCCAACCCATTGAATACAGCAGGCGATTCGCGTCGTGCTTGGTCGGCAAGGAGGCCAGTTCGATGCGCGAACAATCGGGCGCCAGGCGTCTCACGATCCATTGCGCCTTCAATCGCACGAACGGATCGGGACACCGGCGAGATTGATCGAGCGCATTCTGATAATAGATCCTCGCTTTGACACCCCGTGGTTTAACACTCCGTCCGCTAGTCCAGCGCCAGGCTGAATCCGTGAGCTCCTTGGCCTCCCGGGCGATTGTGCCGCCGTGCCAATCGATAAGCGCCACAAAGCGGCGACGTCCTAGGCTGCCCAATCCGCTCACCCGGTGCACCACGCGATACTCCAGGTCGCGAGCCGGCATCATCCGGCGCAGACCCTTGATGGCACTGGAGGGCACCTTCCCCTGCAACGTTGGAAGCGACTTGAGTTTTTCCCAGAATAGTTCAGGTTGCTTTAGACGCTCCACTGCGGATTGTCTCAGCTCGCTGTGATGCTCGGCCAAAACAAACGGTCGTCCACCGGCCTTGAGACCGTCGCGGTAGCCGGAAAGGATCGACCTGGACGCCTCTGGCGGCTCGATTTTCAAGTGCTCCGCAGCGATGGCCAGATAGGCGCTGGTGGCAAGACGCACAAGGTCGCAGGTGTAGGGCATGGGATAGACTTCGTCGAAGTCATTAATTCCCCACACCAGCCGCCCCTCGATATCGCGCCACGTTCCGAAGTTCTCGACGTGCAGGTCGCCGACCGCGAGCACTTCCGGCGCGGCCGCTGCCTTCGGGCAAACCTGGGGCCAGGTTTGGGCCCAGCGGTAGAACGTAGCGCGCATGAAGGGGAACGGCGCATCACGCATCAGCGCATGCTTGTGTTCCAGATCGGCTTTGATGATGGGAATCCGCTCGCCCAGCCACGCGTCGAACTTCTGTGTTGCAGTGATGATATCCATCACTTGGAAGTTTAACCGAATGCGTTACTGATGGTTGTTCTTATGGATGTGGAGCACTCGCCCGATCGATTTGATCGCCCGTTTTGCTTTGCTGTCGTAGGGCGAGCTTTCATCGGGTTCGAGCGTGGCGGCCGGTTCGGGACTTTGAGTGGGTTCCGGGTCGGCGGCTTTAGGTTGCGCTGCCGGCACGTCGTCAGACCAGGCGATCACTTTCGGCTCGGGCGGCTTGGTAGGCTCCGAAGGTTGAGGCGCTCTCGGTCGCGTGGTATGAACGGCCACTGCCGGCACCGGCGCCGGAATGGTTTTCGGCACCGAGGAGGAGTGCCACCAGGCGAGCGCATCCGAGCCGTAAAAATGCGCCACGAAGCCCAACACCACGATTCCACAAAGAATGCCGGTTATGTTTCCCCTGAACAGTTTCGGAACCAAGCCGGTCATGGTGCCGAGCATGAAAAGCGCCGCGAGCAGAAAAACGCCGCCGATCTGGTAAGCGAGAAGCTGGCCCATGTCGAAACACAGCAATTAGCCGTGAATTAACGTGAATCAACGTTGATAAAGAAAGCCTTGATTTGCGTTAATGCACGTTTATGCACGGCCAATATTGCTTTTCCCGCTACTGCTCGAAATAGCCCGTGGCGAGCTCGGGCTTCTGCTCGAGCGCCTGCCGCCAGTAGTTGCGGGCCTCGTCGACGTTGCCCTGCGTCTTCATGGCATGGCCGAGATTGAGCAGCGCCTCGGCGAAGTTGGGACGCTCCGCCAAGGCTTCCTGGTATAGCCGGATGGCGTCGTCCACCTGACCGGCCTTCTGGAGCAGCAGCCCCGTGTTATAGAACAGCTCCGGCGTGCGCTCACCGGCTTCGATCAGCTTAGCCTGAAGATCAAGGGCGCGGTCCACGTCCTCACGTTCCACGGCGAGCGCCGCCAGGCCTCGCATCGCGTCGATCGACTTCGGATCGGCTTCGAGCACGCTTTCAAAGGACTTTGCGGCATTCTCATGCTCGCCGAGGTTCCAGTAAGCCAGGGCGAGGTTCAACTGCGCTTCCGGCCAAGGACTGCGCTTGCGCACACAAGCCTGGTAGGCCTCGACCGCGCCGCGATGATCGGCGCGCTGAAGGCGTAAATATCCGAGACGGAACCAGGCGTCTTCCCATTCCGGATTCCGCGCCAGCAGTTTCAAATAGAGCCGCTCGGCGTCCTCTTTCTCCCCTTGCTGCTCGAGCACGCCCGCCAGGTTGTAGAGAACGTCAGCCAGGTCCGGAGCAATCTGGAGCGCGCGTTCGTACGACTCGCGAGCCCCCTTCAGTTCTCCGAGCTCCTGCCGGACGATTCCCAGATTCACATAGGCCTGCTTGGCATCGGGCCGGATTCGCACTGCTTCGGAGTACGCCTTGGCGGCCTCCTGCAGCTTCCCGCACTTCTGTTCGGCCACCCCGAGATTGAACCAGCGCTCGAAGTGATCCGGCGTAAACTCGATCAGCTTGGTGCAAAACCGAGCCGCAGCTTCATAGTCGTTGGAGTGAAACGCACATGTCGCCAGCCCTTCGAGAGCCGCCTGCGACATTGGCCGCATCACCAGCAGCCGCTCCGAATACTGCTGGATGGTGGCATGATCCTTTCGCGCCATGCCGATGGTGATCAGGTTGACCAGGCATTCCTCGGACTGCGGGTTCTTTTCCAGAATTTTCAGGTAAGCGGCCGTTGCTTCGTCGAACTTCCACAGCAGTTGCTGCGAAACGGCCTTCCCAAATAATGCGGTCTCATTGTTCGACTGGTTAGCGAGTACTTTGTCGAAGCAGCCGATCGCGGGCTCGGGTTTCTCCTGATGCAGCAGGCAGATGCCCAGTCCCAAATGCGCCTCTTCACGATTCGGATCGATTTCGATCGCCTTTTGAAAGGCGTCGGTGGCCTCCGGCCATCGCCCGAGCTTCTCCTGGCAAATCGCGACGTTGAAATTCGCCGTGTTGTGACGCGGCACAAGACCCATCAGCTTTTCGTAGGTATTGATGGCGTCCTGATACTGCTCCAGCTCAAACTGAAGATGCCCTTTGGCTGCAAAGATCTCAGGCGTCTCCTCGCCATTCTCGATGGCCGTGTTCAGCTCCTTAAGGGCGTCCTTGCGCTTGCCCTCCAAGTGCAGCGATACAGCGCGTGCCAGCGCCGGCGAGACCGCCTTGCCATTGGTCCGAGTTCCGGCGGACGCCGTGTCTGTTCCGTTCTTCCGCGCACTCATGGTTGGAAACCCCCGTTGCTAGATGTGTTGTTATATGGGGCGAGGTACGCGCATAGACGACCCAGCATGTCGTACTGATGCGTTACCTGCACCCAGCGGACCCGGCTGCTTTCGTCGCGGGCGCTGAAAAATCCTACACCGCCGTGCTGGAGCCGCGGCTCTGACCAGGAATCGATTACCTGCCCCTGCACCACCAGCACGAAGGTATCGCCATTTACGTCGAGCCGGACGCGGTAGAGCATGTCCGAGCGGGCGTCAACCGGCGCGATCGAATCGACGCGTGAATCCGGCTTGCCGTTGATCACGGCGTAGCGCGTCACCCCGATGATGGGCAGCGGCCCTGGCTTATTCACCACCAACTTCACGACGTAATAATTTTGGAAGTCGGCCGCGCGGACCACCCAGCTCAGCGCCTTCTTATCGATCATGCCAAGAAACTGAAGCTGATAATCGGTGAGCCCGAGTGAGGGACGGTAGAGTGCCAGAGGTCCCGGCTGTACAAAACCAGTTGCATCGAAAGACCATTCGGCGGTCGCATCATTGCGGCTCACCCAATCGTCCAGGCCGGACCGAAAGTCCTCGTCGAGCGCGACGGCGGCGCGATCGAGCATGGACCTCCGGAAAGTTACCAGTTCCGTACTCACGGCCTGCTGGACATTTTTTTCGATTCCGGCAGTCGAGGCGGGAGCCGAAACGCTCACCTTCGGCAGCGACGGATGAAGCGCGAGGCCGAGCAGCACCGGGATCGCGAACACGAGCATCTTAAGGTCGCGCGGCGCGTTCCTCAAAAAATCGACCGCAGGAGTCCAGGCGTATGTCTTGCGAACCGGAGGCGGCACGAGTCCGTTCGGTGGCGTCGTGGGAAGCGGGGAACGCTGTGGAGGCTTTTCCACGGCCGCAAACTCTACGGTCGGAGGCTGTACCGTCGGAGGCTCGGCCACTGGAGGGCCGGCGAAGATATCGGCGATTGGTTTCGCGTCCAATGGTTCGAGCTTCGACGCGGGAACTCTCGGCGCCGTCCGCGGCGGCTGCGGAATCAGCAGAGGCGCCTGGGGAACCGGAACTGACTCGGCGGCCAACTTTGCGGTTTGCCGGGCGGGCGACATTGGAACCAAACCGCTCGGATTCGGCACGAAGATCCGCGTGGGGACGCTCGGCGTACTCACCCGAGGTTCCTGTACGGCTGCCGGGATCGGCTTGCGCTCCGGCAGCAAGATCCTGAGAGCGGTCGACGAGAACTGCACGAATTCGATCTTCGCGGGTACGGAGGCAGGCTGGCGCGCCGCGACCGGATAGCGACTGCCTGCAGCCATATGCAACGCGGGAGCAGAAGCTGGAAGAGCCCCTATCCCCAGCGGCATAAACGGCGGCGCGGACTCGCGATGCAAGCCGATCGGATCCAGATGATCGATCCAGGTGCCCTGTACCAGCGGAATGCTATCGATCGAGAGCCCAAGGAGATGGCCCGCGGCGAGTTTCAATTGCCCCTCGGCGGAATACACCGGACGCAATGGCGACGGCGAAGGTGTGATCGTCCCCGTGTCCAAAACCGCGGCCACGTTTTCTCGTGCGCCAGGGCGCGCCATCGGAGCCAGACTTCCGAGGCCGGGGACGTGGCCGTCCACAGAATCGGCCGCCGTTTCTACTACAGGCGGGGCTGTGGTGAAGTCCGGAAATCCCGGACGCACTACCTCGCGCGATTCTGAGCTCTCCGTAGCGGGCTCGATCGCGATCGGCGCGGGCGCCCCAGCCGTGGAAAAGATGTACAAGGCCGCGTTGGCGGGCATAGATCCCGCCAAAGAAGCTTCAGGAAGACCGTCCACTTCCAGCTCAAAGAGGACGAACGGCCGCGGACCCATCTCATAAGCGATTGGATCGGCGGCGACGATCTCCGGATACGTGCCCACCTTGCAGGGGAGCGGTTGCGGCAATCGTCCGGCCGGATCGGGATCGGGCGCCTCTGGCTGTGCTTCAGGACGGCCGAGAATGGCTTGTACTGCCCCAGGCGGACGATACGCCCGCAGGGCGTTGTGCGTCTGATGCAAGCGGTCTACGGCAAGACGTTCCTGCTCCTGCCAGTAGGCTTTGCGATGCGTTGTGGAACAAAATTGCCCATGCGCAATCTTGCGATACAACGGGAGCTTGCCGTCGCAATACAGACACCGAATGTCATCAGTCCATGACATCGTCCCCATAGTATGGCCGGGCCCGCATAAATGCCACACGGCGAATGCCTTAGACGGCGGATAGGGTTTCCGCTTATCTTTTCCGCTCCTCGGTAGCTTGAGCCGGAAAAAAAGGCCCGGTGGACTATTCTGCGCCACCGGGCCATACGAGGGAAGAAAAAACTTAAGTCTGAAGCTCGAATCCTTTACTTACGGTTGCCACCGCCACGGGAACCGCCGCCACGCGATCCGCCTCCACGCGAACCGGCGCCGCTGGTGCTTCCACTTCCGCTGCCGCTCGGTCCGGATGCCCGGTTTTGCACAATCGGAGGGCTGATGCGCACCGATTGCGGCGTGTTGTAACTCCGCGTCCCCGGCTGAGGAGCGCTATAACTCCGTCCGCCGGCTGCGTTCCCCTGGGTCGCCGAGCTACTACCGCTTCGGGTAGAGGGGTCGAATCGCTGCCAGCCGCCGTTGCTGGACGCGCCGCCTGCATTACTCCCGCCACGCGGTGCGGCTGCGTTGCTGCTGGAGAATGTCCGATTTATGCTCTGCCGCTGCTGCTCGAACGGCACATGGCTGACCGAAGAAGGCTGCGTCCGGGAAACGAATCGCGCATTCTCACTCGTCCGCGGCAAACCCTGCGAGCTGGCCGCGCGGTTCGAGAATTGAGTGCTCTCGCGCGAGGGAGTGATCGGCATCTGCCCGCGCACCATGCCGGCCCGCGACAAATCCGCCGCCGACGCCCGAGTCATAGTGGCGCGGCTCACTTCGGCGCGACCGAAGTTCGCGGCGTTCATGCTCGTGACCCCATTGGCGAAGCGCGCATTGCGATACGCGCTCACGATGTTCGTGTTGTTTACGATACCCACGTTATTGACGCTTACTCCACCCCGGAACCCGGCGTAAATCCCAGCCCCATACCAGGGATGGAACGCTTCAAACGGAGCGAGCGGCACCCATCCAACGTTGCCGAATCCGAATCCGATCCCGATCCCGATGCCGGGCGCGCCCCATCCGAAGAATCCGACCAAGGCCGGCCGCCAGAAATAATTCGCATAGACCGGACCCGGATACCATGCCCAACCGAACGGACCCGAGTACCAGCGGCCGTAGTGATACGGCGCCCAGCCCCAGGGCTCGCAACCGACCCATGACCAACCGTAGAAATCGATCCACACCCAACGCCCGCACTGATACGGCGCCCAACCGGGATCTACATTTGGAACCCACACGTTTCCATATTGCGGATCGTTCTGCCAACGGCCGTTCTGATCCAGGTCTTCGGTGCCGTAAACGTCGCGGCTCACATAACGAGGACTGGTGGAGCGCTCGAGATCGTGGTCACGCGTCGCGGACCAACGATCGAAGTCATCCTGAGACAGCTCGTTGACGATTTGAAATTCAGGATCCGCAGCAGTGCCGCGGGCCATCATCGTCTTTCCGGAATGCAATTGCTCGGAACCGCGCGGCGAAAAAACCTCCGCATCGCCGGAGCGTACCGAAACCTCGGTGGTTCCATCCGGATGCACCGTGATCCGATAAATCCCTTTTTTCTCCGGGCGCACTGAAACCGTCGGCGTGCTGATCTCAACCTGAGCAGTCGAATCCCGCAAAACACGATACGTCGTCGTGCCTGTCGCGACCTGAATCTGGAACCGGCCATAGGCCAGCTCGCTAAATCGCACTTCAGTGGCGGAACCGAGACGGACGATGTTCGCGAAATCGAGTTGCACCTCGGCTCGGGCCCCGTCCGCCGTCACCAGGCGATCGCTGGCCACCAGCGGCACGTTCATGACTGCGGCGACCAGGTCGCCCGAATCGCCTCGACGAACCGACACATTGCCGTTCATATAGCTGATCCGCGCCACACCGCGATCGGGTGCGTCGCCGCCGTCGCCCTGCGGTTGCCGTGGCTGTTGAGGCGGATACCCCTGCGGTGCCTGCCCATAAGGAGGCTGTTGTTGCGATGGGTATGATTGGGGCGGATACGACTGCTGCGGATATGATTGTGGATACGATTGCGGCGGATAGGGCTGAGGCGGCTGTGAATAAGGTGGCGGTGGCTGAAATTGTGCCCACGCGGATGCTGCCATCATCGCGGCCACCAGTCCCAGGTGCATCGTCCGATTCATGAGTCTTGTTTCCGCCGGTGTAAAGGCAATTCCTACGCCAAACGTTAAGTCCTTGTTTTCATGGTGTTGCGATCTAGCGGGACCGCCCGCCCGTGGCTGAAAACCACCACTGTGCTTGGAAACAAGCAGACCTGCCGATACTCTTCCCATGCCAACCTATCCGCATCGATGTGAAATCTGTGTCAAACTGTGTTTAGCAACAGCAACCAAACGGTGTGTGCCAGTGTCTAAGACCATATGAAGTACTGGAGCTTTCTGGTAGCGAAGTTGGTGGTCGCCGGCGGATTCCTGTACGGGCTTCGCTTGGTGCTGGGGCACGTGCTGCCGGTTCCAGAAACTTTCCTGTACGTTCGACCCGATCCATTTGCGCATGATCTGGGGTACACCTTTGCAATGATGCTCTACTGGCTGTTCGCGGTCGGCTTGGTCTGGGCTATCGTCTGGGATCAACGTTATCGCTGCCGCACCTGCGTTCGGCGGCTGCGGATGCCGATCCAGACTGGTTCGTGGAACCATGTCCTATTTGGGGCCCCGCAAACCGAGTATATTTGTCTCTACGGCCACGGCACTTTGACGGTTTCCGAACTTCAGATCACCGGTCATCAGGAGCCCGACTGGGCGCCGCACGACGATATGTGGAAAGAGCTGTTTTCGCTGGAAGAGACGAAGAAATAAACCCACGTGGCTTTGAAGCTGCAGATTCCCCGAAAAGCCCTGTTCGTACGCTTTATCCTCAATCCCTGGGGGAAGGCGTTTATCCTGTCGTTTGTCATCACGGCCACGCTCGGCCTCTCCGTCTTCACCTATTACTACGCCAAGTATGCGCGTCTGACCGAGGAAACACTCAAGGCGGGTCCTTTTGCGAACACGTCCCTGCTCTACGCCGCGCCGCGGCCGGTCATGGTGGGCGACGAAGCACAGACCACCGAGATCGCGACCTATCTTCAGCGGTGCGGCTATTCGGAGTCCAACAGCAACCGGCTCGGTTGGTTTCGCGTCCGGGCGGATGCAGTCGAGATCAACCCCGGTCCGGACGCGTACGATTCGGAAGGCGCGGTCATCAAAATTGAGCGCGGCAAGGTGGCGCAAATCATTTCGTTGCGCGATCAAACCACGCGCAACGAATATTATCTGGAGCCCGAGCTGATCACGAATCTGTTCGATAGCAAACGTGAGAAGCGCCGGATCGTGCACTACAGCGACATCCCCAAGGTGATGGTGAACGCGGTGCTGGCGGCCGAGGATAAACACTTCTTTCAGCACTCCGGCTTCGATCCGATTGGCATTATCCGCGCCGCCTGGCGCGATGTGACGGAGCATCGCCTGGAGGGTGCTTCCACTCTGACCCAGCAACTCGCGCGCACGCTCTGGCTCGGACCCGAGCGCGGATTACGGCGAAAGATTCCGGAGACTTTGATCACGCTCCATCTGGAACAAAAGCTGTCGAAGGAGCAGATTTTCGAAGATTACGCCAACGCCATCGACATCGGGCATCAGGGCAGCTTCGGCATTCGCGGATTCGGACAGGCGGCGGACGTTTATCTGGGCAAGGACCTCAGTAAAGTGACACTGCCGGACGCCGCGTTGCTGGCTGGGCTGATCCAAGCGCCTTCCAGCCGAAATCCGTTCCGTCATCCGGATCGCGCCAAGGCACGCCGCGACGTGGTCCTCAAGCGGATGCTCGATGACGGATTTATCGGAGAGAAGCAGTTTGAGGAAGCCGTAGCCTCGCCGCTGAAAGTCACGCGTGAGGAGTCCGAATCGAGCGATGCGCCTTATTTTGTCGACCTGGTGCACGATGACTTGCAGAATCGTTTCTCGGACCGGGATTTTCAGACCCAGTCTTATCGCGTCTACACCACGCTGGATATGAATCTGCAGCGCGACGCGGTGGCCGCGGTGCGGACCGGAATCGTGGAGACGGACGCGGCGTGGAAGCGGCGCAACAAAAAATACGGAACCGACGAAATGCCTCTGGCCCAAGTGGCCCTGGTAGTGCTGGACGCGCAGACCGGCGAGGTAAAGGCGCTGGATGGCGGACGCAGTTATGGCGTCAGCCAACTGGATCATGCCGTGGCGAAACGGCAGCCCGGGTCATCGTTCAAACCGTTCGTGTACACGGCTGCGCTCGGTGCGGCGCTGACCGGAAACGGCCCCGTGATTACACCCGCGACGATGGTGGAGGACGAGCCGACTACCTTCTGGTTCGATGAAAAACCGTACGAGCCGGCGAATTTCAAGGAAGAATATTTCGGCACAGTGCCGCTGTGGTTCGCGCTGGCGCATTCCTTGAACGTGTCCGCGGTTAAGGTTGCGGAGATGGTCGGATACGATCGGGTTTTGGCGACGGCTCGCGCGGCGGGATTGAACATCGACATCAAGCCGACCCCCTCCATCGCGCTCGGCGCATATGAAGTGACTCCGCTTGAAATCGCGGGCGCTTACACGATCTTCCCGAACCGTGGCGAGTACATTCATCCCAGTTTCCTAAAGACCATTCGCGACCAACACGGCACTTCTATTTTCGAATCGCAGCCGGAGCATCATCAAGCCGTCGATCCACGGGTCGCCTACCTGGTCGAGAACATGATGGAAGAAGTGCTGCGTTCCGGCACCGGAGCCGCGGTTCATTCGCGTGGGTTCAATCTGCCTGCATCCGGCAAGACGGGAACGTCGCGCGACGGTTGGTTCGTGGGGTTCACCTCCAAGCTGATCTGCGCGGTGTGGGTGGGATTCGACGACAATCGCGATTTCAAGCTCGAAGGAGCGCACAGCGCGTTGCCCATTTGGGTGGAGTTCATGAAGCACGCGCACCAGCATCGCGAATATCGTAATGTGCACCCGTTCGATCCGCCGGAAGGAATTATCACCGTCGATATCGACGCGGAAACCGGTTTGCTGGCGACTCCGAACTGCCCGAAAGTGCGGAGTCAAGCCTTCATTTCGGGCACCCAGCCCGTGGATGTGTGCCGTCTGCATGGCGGCGGCCGCAACACCCAGGTCGCCGGATGGGAGACTACCACCCAACCCCTTCCCGACCGAGGCGAGAGAGTGCCGATCGTCGCGGCTACTCCTCGGAGTAGCGAGCGTCCCGCCACAGTGCGAAGCATCCCGATCACGCCGGCTCCTGCTGATTCTCAGCCCGAGAAACAGCACAAGGGCTTCTTCGGCCATATCAAAGACATTTTCAGATAAAGATAGTAAACTTCAACCATGCGGGCAGTTCATATCGCTCTCATGCTTGGACTGGGAGTCGGTGCGTTCGCGCAGGAACCAGCGTCTTCGTCAGGAAGGTTTTACGGGCCGATGACATCTGGAGCCTGGCCAGCAGGCCAGCCAAGTGTCTCGAACTGGCGAATGGTAATGAACCTGCCCAGTTCCATTCCTGCTCCACCGCCAAGAGTTCCACCGGTGTGTGCGGTTCCTTTGATCGAGATGCGGGTTCCCGCCGATACGAACTTCACGATGCAGAAAATCGTGCCGTCGCCCGACCAGTCTGCCGATCACGCGTCAGGAAAGCATGCCTCTTCCGGCATGCGAGCCGCGCTGATTTTCTACACTTAACCCTTACGGATTAGACCATCTAGATCATTGCTCCTAACAGTCCTGGGCAGTACTGTTTCTACAGAGGAACTGCCCAAATGCGCCGACATTTGCTCTTGGTTTTCACGAGTTTGGCAGTTTCCAACGCCGGTTCCATCACCAGCGTCACGATCTCGGATGACAAAGGCTGCTACGACTATTCCTCGGCTGGAACGACCTTAGCCAGCAGCGCGGGATTTCCGGCAGCCTCTTGCCTGGACGGAAGCTATGCCGCGGGAGGATCCGGGTCCGCCAGCGCCTACCTTACTTCGCTTAGCGTGACCGGCGCTAGCAGCGATACAAGCCAGAACCCGAGTGTCCCCTTTGATCTGAGTTTCGTTACGAGCACCGCCAGCAGTACGCAGTGGGTGGTGGTAAACGGAGTGGGATCGGGAGACCTGGAGTTCACGATCGCAACCGACGGGATGGCCCTCTCGGATACCGGTCTCGCGTCTTCCACGGTCACGCTCGATGGAGACACGTTCGCTCCATGCACGATCGGATTTGGATCCGTGTCCTGCCACGGGACACATATAGCCACGATCCCGGTTACCTATGGCGTTCCCTTGGAACTGGATTTTTCCATGACAGGAAATGTCGAAGGCGGAGCCTCTCTGAATCTGAGCGCCGACTACACTCTGACTTCGGGGCCGGACCCGGTCGATATTCCCGAACCGAATACTGCCTTGGCAGCTCTCTTCGGACTCCTTCTACAGTTGTGGGCAAGACGCCGCTAGAAACTCTGTCAGGATGGAATTGAATTCGGCGGGTTTCTCGATCATGGGCGAGTGACCGCAGCGAGGCACTCGATGCAATGATCCCCGCGCGACCAAGTGCAAGTGATGCCCCCACGCCTCCACCGGTGCGATCAGGTCGTTTTCACCCCAAATCATGAGGACGTCGCATGCGATGCTCGAGAGACATCGCTTGACATCGTACTCGCGGATCGCGATCAGGTATCGGACCATGTTCATCTGACAGCGGCGGTCGCTCACTGCCGCGAGACTCTTCTCGATCAGATCTTCGGGGAGCGCGGACCGGTCGTAAAACATTTTGTCCGCTATCTCCGCAGCGCCCGGCCGCGAAACTGTCGCGCTTGAACGCAGGCCGCCGTTCCCCAGGCCTGGGCATCCGCTGATCACGAGCGATTCGACGCGGTCCGGATGATGATAAGCGGCATCCAGCGCCACCAGCGCCCCCATTGAATTGCCCATGAGAACGGCTCGCTGGATTTCATATTGGTCGAGAACGCCGGTCAGAAAAGAACGAAGCACGTCAATGGAAGTAGCAGAAGTGTCCAGCGCGGCAAATGGTTCGGATATAGTCGCCACGCTGAATCCATCGTCGATCAGAAACTCCCGGGTTGGCTTCCAGATCCAGCCGCCTGCGAATAGCCCCGGAAGCATCACGATCGG
>JBEKBK010000032.1:0-51187 GCA_050015435.1 Bryobacteraceae bacterium | reverse complement strand
GATCCCCGTGTAGCGGCGTTTGCGGTTTCAAGATCGGGACCCAGCGTATTGTACGGACAATCCGCCGCCGCCCAGGTTCGCGCCGAGGACGTTGAATACTTTGCTGAAGGTGCTCGATTCCGGGTGGGCTCTACGCATTTCGAGAGCCGGCTAACGGGCGCTCACAACGTGTCGAACATTCTGGCCGGAATCGCAGTGGCCGGACTCTACGGAATTCCGCCGGGATCACTCGTCGAAAGAGTCCGGCAGCTTCAGCCGGGGAAGATGCGCGGCGAGCGTTTCGAGCATCAAGGCATGGTCGTCTATAACGATTGCTACAACTCGAATCCCGACGCCGTGCATGCGATGCTCGATGTGCTGATGGATACCCCGGCCCGTCGGCGGATCGCCGTCCTCGGGGAGATGCTCGAACTTGGCCGCTGGACCGATCCGCTGCACGTCGAGATCGGAATTTATGCAGCGAAGCGCGGGATTGACTTTTTGATCGGTGTACGCGGCGCGGCCTCCTACATTGTTGACGCTGCTAGACAGGCGGGCCTGCGACCCGAGGCGGCACTCTTTTTTGAGGACTCGGCCGCCGCAGGTCGGGCGGCGCGAGCGTTCGCTCAACCGGGCGATGCCATCCTGTTCAAAGGTTCCCGCGGGGTGCACATCGAACGTGCGCTCGAACAGTTCCTGGTCTCACCCGAAGGGAGCGGAAACTGACGCCCCATGTTCTACTGGCTCTTTTTCGAGAAGCTGTTCCATCTCTATTCGCCGTTCCGCGTGTTCCAGTATTCGACGTTTCGCACGGCCATGGCGAGCATCACCGCCCTGCTTCTCTCGATCGTACTGGGGCCGTGGCTGATCGCGCGCTTACGCCAGTTCCAGATCGGCCAGCACATTCGCGAAGACGGGCCCAAGTCGCATCAGAAAAAAGCCGGCACTCCGACCATGGGCGGCCTGCTGATCTGTGTGTCGATCATCGTGCCGACACTGTTGTGGGCCAACCTGCGGACTCCGGCGGTGTGGGTGGCGCTCGCCGGTCTGGTCAGCTTCGGTCTCATCGGATTCTGGGACGACTACACGAAGGTCGCGCGCAAACGCAATCTGGGGCTGACGGCCAGACAAAAGTTTGCTCTCGAGATCCTCGCGTCCATGCTCGTGGGTGTGCTCCTGCTGGGAATGAATGCTCGCGGGGTCTACTCCACAAACATCAATGTGCCGTTCGCCAAGAACTTCCAGCCGGACTTACTGATCCATTCCTTGCTCCGCAGCCCGTGGACTTACCCCCTGGCGTTTGTGTTCTTTTTCGGTTTTTTGATGCTGGTGCTGGTGGGTTCGTCGAACGCCGTCAATCTGACAGATGGGCTGGACGGGCTGGCGATCGGCCTGATGTTCATCGCCGCCGGGGCGATGACAGTACTGTCCTTTTTGAGCGGCAACGCGGAGTTGGCCCGCTATCTGGAAATTTCGAGGACGCCGGGAGCAGGCGAATTGACCATCTTCTGCGGCGCGATGACCGGCGCATCCATGGGTTTTCTTTGGTACAACGCTCACCCAGCGGAAATCTTCATGGGCGACGTGGGATCGCTGGCGTTAGGCGGGGGGTTGGGCGTGGTGGCAGTGTTGCTAAAGCAGGAGATTCTGCTGCTGTTCATTGGCGGGGTCTACGTCATCGAATGCCTGTCCGTGATCTTGCAGGTGGGAAGTTTCAAGTTGCGCGGCAAGCGCATCTTCAAGATGGCGCCGGTGCACCATCATTTCGAGGCGCTCGGATGGCCGGAAGAGAAGATCATCGTCCGCTTCTGGATTGCCGGGCTGGTGCTCGCTCTTTTCGCGCTGACCACTCTGAAACTACGATGAAACTCGAAGGAACAAAAGTCGTAGTGGTCGGAATGGCGCGCAGCGGACGCGCCGCAGTCGAACTGCTTCTGGAACGTGGAGCGCGGGTGATTGCTGTGGATCAGAACGCGGCGAATCTTATTAACGTCGAGCCGCAAACGGAGCGGGCCTTCGACGATGCCGAACTCATCGTGTTGTCTCCAGGCGTTCCGGCCGACCTGGCGGAACTGGAATCCGCTCGCCGGCGAGGAGTGCGCGTGATTGGCGATCTGGAACTGGCGAGCTGGTTCCTGAAGGGCGACATCATCGGGATCACGGGCGCGAACGGCAAGACTACGACCACGGCGCTCACGGGCCACATCCTGCGCGAAAGTAATATCGACGCGCAGGTGGGCGGCAATATCGGGACGCCGCCCGCTTCCATGGTCAAAACATCGCGCGCCGAGCAATGGAATGTGCTCGAGTTATCGAGTTTTCAACTCGAGACGACCGAGCAGTTTCGGGCACACATCGGGGCTGCACTGAACGTGACGCCGGATCATCTCGATCGCCACCATACGCTCGCTAACTACGCGGCGGCGAAAGGGCGGCTGTTCGTGAACCAGCGCGAGGGCGACTTTGCCGTTCTCAACGCGGATGACTTCATCTGCAAGAGCTACGCCAGCCTCAGTGTTGGAAAACCGGTGTGGTTCAGTTCGACGCGCCGGGTCTTTGACGGTGCATGGTTCGACGGAACGGAAATCCGGCTCGACGGGCAGCCGCTGATCGCGGCGAATGAGGTGCCCCTGCGCGGCGTGCATAACATCGAGAACGCGATGGCGGCGGCGTTGATCGCGAACCTTGCCGGTGCGACGCTATCCCAGATTCGCGCAGCGATCATGAGTTTCCCCGGCGTTGAGCATCGGCTCGAATTTGTGCGTACGCTCGACGGCGTAGCCTGGTACAACGATTCGAAGGCGACCAACGTGGACGCGACGCTGAAGGCGATCCACGCGTTCCCCGGTGGACTGTGGATGATCCTCGGAGGCAAAGACAAAGACAGCGATTATTCACTGCTGGCCGAGCCGCTTCAAGCGAAAGCCCATGCGGCGTTGCTGATCGGCGCCGCAGCGGGGAAAATCGAAGCTCAACTAAAAGGCGCATTGCCGCTGATCTCTTGTTCGACGTTGGAGAATGCGGTCGCGGAAGCCCGCTCGCGTGCGAGGAGTGGCGACACCGTACTGCTCGCCCCGGCCTGCGCGAGTTTCGATCAATTCGAGAATTACGAGCATCGCGGACGCGAGTTCAAACGAATGGTGCACGCGCTCGACGCGCAACAGGAGGCCGGATGGCGAAACTGAAGACCGATTGGATCTTGTTCCTCACGATCCTGGCGATGGTCGGCTTCGGATTGGTGATGCTCTACAGTGCGTCGAGCGCCGTCGCCGAGTTGCGCTATCACGTGGAGCCGTACTATTTCTTCGTTCGCCAACTAGTCTGGGCCGTGGCTTCCTTCCTGGTGCTGATGTACTTCAAGCGGCACGACTATCGCTTCTTGAATACGCCGGCGTGGGCGTTTTCAGGATTGGGCGTCGTGCTGGGTCTGCTGGTCGTGGTCTACTTTGTCGACCCGCGCGCGCACCGGTGGTTTCGGCTGGCGGGTCTTGGTTCCTTTCAGCCGTCCGAATTCGCCAAACCGGCGCTCATCCTTTTTCTTGCATATTTCGTTTCACGGCGCTCTCAGGATATCAACGATCGCAGCACGCTCCGGCAGGCGTTCGTCGCGGTCGCGATGCTGGCATTCATGGTGGTGGTGGCGGATTTGGGCACGGCGCTGGTGCCCGTTATTACCGCTGTCATCGTCTTCTGGGTCGCGGGACTCGAACGGCGTTACATGCTTCGCGTGGCTTTGCTTGGAGTTGCGCTGATCGTCATTGCGGTCCTTTCACGTGGCTATCGAATTGGCCGCGTCATCAGCTACGTGGATCCCGACTACTCCAAGATCGAGATGATCGACTCGCACGGGTGGATCAGATCCTATGTGCAGCGGTCGACCAGCGTGCGCGACGCGAGCTATCAGCCGCGCCAGTCGAAAATAGCGGTCGGCACAGGCGGCGTCCTCGGAGTGGGCTTAATGCAAGGCAAGCAGAAGCTGATGTTCCTGCCTGACGCCCATACGGATTTTATCTACGCCACGGTGGGTGAAGAATTGGGCCTGTGGGGCGCGACCGCCGTCCTGGCCGGGTTCGTGGTCATCCTATGGCGGGGCGCGCGGTTGTTTCTTTTATCGCGTAACGAATTTGGAAAATATCTGGCGCTGGGCGTGACGGTGTCCATCGTGGTGCAAGCGTTGATCAATATGAGCGTGGTGCTCGATCTGGCGCCCACGAAGGGATTCCCGCTGCCCATGATCAGTTTCGGCGGCAGTTCTCTCTTGAGCACTCTGGTGTGCCTGGGAATGCTCCTTAGCGTTAGTGAACATGAGGTGTAGGTACGGCAACTTTCGTCATGGCGGGGGGCGGTTCGGGAGGCCACGTGATTCCCGCGCTCGCGGTCGCGAGAGAACTGCGCTCGCGCGGGCACACCATCGTGTTCATCGGCACGCGTCGCGGAATGGAAGCGACCCTGGTGCCTCAGGAAAATTTCCCCATCGAATGGATCGAGATCGGGGGATTGAACCGGGTGGGAATCCGCCAGACGCTGGTGTCCCTTGCCGAGCTGCCTTGGAGCGTATGGCAAGCCTCGCGAGTGCTGGATCGCACCAAGCCGGTCGCGGTTTTCTCAACGGGAGGCTACGTGGCCGGTCCCGTCCTTCTCGCCGCGCTGTGGAAGCGCGTGCCGGTGGTCGTGCTGGAGCCCAATGCAATCCCGGGATTCACACATCGCCGCCTGGCGTCATTCGTTGCGCGGGCCCTCTTGAGCTTTCCCGAGACGGCGCGCTGGTTTCCGCCGGGACGCACCGAAGTGACGGGCCTGCCGCTGCGCGACGAATTTTTCGAGGTGGCCGCGAAGCCGCGCGGCAAAACGATCACCGTGCTGATCACAGGCGGCAGCCAAGGGTCCCGGACGCTGAATCGCGCTGCGGAAGAAAGCTGGCCTCTGTGGAGAGATTTTCCGATCCGCCTGTTGCATCAAACCGGCGCAGCCGCGTACGCCGATCTCGCGCCGCGTTTTCGCGCGGCCGGGATACAGGGGGAAATATCGGCGTTCATAACAGATATGCCGCAAGCATTCGCCGAGGCGGATGTGGTGGTCTGCCGGTCCGGAATGGGCGCTGTCAGCGAACTTGCCGCGGCGGGAAAACCGTCCATTTTGGTGCCGCTTCCTACGGCGAGCGATCAGCATCAGTTGCGCAACGCCGAAGCTTTGGCGGCGGCTGGAGCGGCCCGGATGGTCCTCGACCAAGAGATGAACGGAGCGCGTCTGGTCAAGGAAGTGATGGAGCTTTCCTTCACGCCTGGGTTATTCGAGAAGATGAGCGAAGCCGCGCGCGCCTTCGCCAAGCCGGGAGCCGCGAAGCGGGCGGCCGATATTCTCGAGTCGTTCGCCGCGGCGCGCGATTGACAGTACGGCCAAAAGCCGAAACAATACAGTATTGAAGTGTTTTTCAAACCCCAGCCCGTCCATTTCGTCGGCATCGGAGGCATCGGCATGAGTGGCCTGGCCGAAGTGCTGCTCGAACTGGGGTATAAGGTGAGCGGTTCGGACCTGAAACGGTCGCCCGCCACGGACCGGCTGGCGGCGAAAGGCGCCGTTATTTTCGAGGGCCATTCCGCGGCGAACGTCTCCGGAGCAAAGGCCCTGGTGTTCAGCTCCGCGGTCCGCCCCGACAATCCCGAAGTTCTCGAAGCGCGTCGCCTGGCGATTCCCGCGATCCCAAGGGGAGAACTGCTGGCCGAGTTGATGCGTCTCAAATTCGGCATCGCGGTGGCTGGGAGCCACGGCAAAACCACCACGACGTCGATGGTCGCTGCCATTCTGAGCCACGCCGGTCTCGATCCGACCGTAGTCGTGGGAGGACGCGTCGGCATCATGGGCGGCTCCAACGTGCGTGTCGGCAGGAGCGAGTTTCTGGTGGTCGAATCCGATGAGAGCGATGGATCTTTTCTCAAGCTGGCGCCGATTCTGGCCATTGTCACCAACATCGACCGCGAGCATCTCGACCACTACGCCGGCATTGGTGAGATACGAGGAGCGTTCACGGAGTTCGTGAGCAAGGTCCCGTTTTACGGCGCTGCGATCCTTTGCCTGGACGATGAAAACGTGCAGCAGATCCTGCCCCTGGTGAACCGGCGGACGGTGACCTACGGGACCAGTGCCCAGGCCGATCTGCACCTGACGCATTCTTCCACCGGACATATGGCCAGTGAGTTTCATCTCGAATCGCGCGGCCGGGATCTGGGTTGTTTCCGCTTGAACGTGCCGGGCGCGCACAACGTGTTGAATGCCACCGCGGCCGTGGCGGTGGGACTCGAGCTCGATCTTCCCATCGAAAAAATCCGGGAGGCGCTCGGCATCTTTAGCGGTGTGGAGCGGCGGTTCCAGGTGCGCGGCGTCGAACGTGGAATCACCGTGATCGATGACTACGGCCATCATCCGACTGAGATTCGCGCCACTCTGGCGGCGGCGCGGGATTGCCGCTATGCGCATTTGCACGTTCTTTTTCAGCCGCACCGCTACACCCGCACTCAGGCTCTGCTGGACGATTTCGCGCGCGCGTTCCATCAGGCCGATACGGTGCACGTGATGGATATCTATAGCGCCTCGGAGCAGCCGATCGAGGGCGTTACCGCGGAGGCCCTGGCCGAACGGCTGCGTGCGTTCGGCCATCGCGGAGTCCGCTACGTGGGTACAGCCGGGCGCGGGATTCAATCCGTGGTGGAAGCGGCGGCGCCCGGGGACGCGATTCTGACTTTGGGCGCGGGAAGCGTGTATCAGGCGGGGGAAGGAATTTTGCAGCGATTGAGGGAGCGGCCGTCTTAAATATGGGCCGCAAGAATTACGAAGGGCCGAGGCTGCCGGGCATGGAAGAAGAACCCAGCTCGCCACCGAAACCGCGCGTTCGAGCGGCGCCGAGCCGTGGTGCTGAGATTTCGCTCACGCGCGTGATTCCGATCGTGCTCCTCATCGCCGCGGCTTTGCTCGCCGGGCTATATGAATTTCACCGCTTCGAGCATTTCCTCATTCGGGATCCTCGATTTACTCTGAATGGTCCCGAGGGGTCGCCCGAGACATCCACGCTCGAGATCAGTGGCGCGGCGCATGTTTCCCGCCACCAGGTGGAAGCGGTTTTCGCGGACGATTCGGGACGCAGCGTCTATCTCCTGCCCTTGTCCGATCGCCGCGAAACGTTGCGCACGGTGGACTGGGTGAAGGACGCCTCGGTGGCCCGGATCTGGCCGAATCGGGTGATGGTCAGCATTGCCGAGCGCAAGCCCGTGGCATTCGTGATGCTCGCGTCGTCGCGTTTCGCGCTTATCGACGCGGACGGAGTGATTCTGCCTCCCGCGACCGATCGATTCGTGCTGCCTGTGCTGCGCGGGGTGCGTCCGTCCGATCCAATCACGGAAAGGCGGGAGCGAGTGGGGCGCATGCTGCGCCTGACACGCGAGCTGGGGGAAGCGACGGCCAAAATTTCCGAGATCGATGTCTCGGATCGCGACAACTTGAAAGTGACTGTTCCGTACGACGGGCGCGCGGAGACTTTGCTGCTGGGCGATCACAACTTCGCGTTGCGGTATCAAAACTTCGTCAGGAATTATCCCGAGATCAAGCGCCGCCTGCCTGGCGCGGCCACGCTGGACCTGCGTCTCGAGGACCGGATTACGGTGGTGGAGTAGGGTGACGTCGAAGGCTCAACTCGCGGTCGGCCTGGATATCGGCAGTTCTCGCACGCGAGCCATCATTTGCCTCCTCGAAGGAGAACGCATCCGCTACCTGGGACACGGGCTTGCGCTGGCCGCCGGGTGGGCCAAGGGACGGATTACGGACCAGGAGGCGCTGGCGGAATCGATCCGCGCTGCCGTATCCGACGCCGAGCGCGGCGCGCAAGTATCGGCGGAGGGCGTCACGGTCGGCGTGGGCGGTCTCGGTATCTGCGGAGCGCAGAGCCGAGGGGTCTACGAATTCGGGCGGCCGCGCGAGGTTGACTCAGAGGACCTGGCGTACGCCGTACGGCTCGCCGCGGATGTGCGGCTGGAGCGCGATCGCATGCTGTTGCACGTGCTGCCGCAGGATTTTACGCTCGACGGCCGCGCCGGTTATCGCAAGCCGCAGACCGGAGTCTGTTCGCGTCTGGAGGCGAACGTCCATATCATCACCAGCTCATTCCAGGAACACCAGGCCATTTTGTCCGGAGCGCATCTCGCGGGCCTGATGGTGGAAGAGACCGTGTTCGAGCCGATGGCCGCCGCGTATGCCTGCCTCTCGCAGGAAGAACGGGCGCGCGGCGTCGCATTGCTCGATCTGGGCCTGCACTCGACCGATCTGGTAATTTACGACGGCGACGCGCTGCTGCTGGCCTCGAGCCTTCCGGTGTGGGCCGATCACTTGACTCGCGATATCGCGGCGATATTTAAGGTCACCTACGAAGACGCGGAGTGCCTGAAGCAGCAATACGGCTGCGCCCTGTTGGGGCTCACTGCGGATTCGAGTCTGATCGAAGTGCCTTCGCCCGAAGGGCGTGCCCCGAGAGAAGCGCGCCGCAGCGAGTTGAACGAAATTCTGGAGGCCCGCGCCGAGGAGTTGTTCCTGCACGTGCGCGCGGAGGTGCAACGTGTCGGCATGGAGCGCAATCTGCTTGAAGGCATCGTGCTGACGGGCGGCGGGGCCCTCTTGAACGGCATGTGCGACATGGCGGAGCGCGTGTTGAACTGCCAGGCCGGAAACGGACTCGCTCGGGCTTTCGGGGATTGGCCAGAGGAACTCAAGACCCCGTTGTGGACCACGGCCGCGGGACTCGCGCTCTATTCAGCGAAGTTGAAATTGCATCAGCCGCCGCGGCGGCGGATGGCGGGTTTGATGGGTTTGGTCGTACGTTAGGGAGGAGAAAAATGGCACTCGACACATTGAAATTCACGATTGCGGAAGAGGTTGCTCCCAAGACGAAAATTCGTGTCTTCGGAGTCGGCGGCGGCGGCTCGAATGCCGTGGCGCGTATGCTCAATGAAGGGTTGTCGGGCGTTGAGTTCTGTGTGCTCAACACGGACGTTCAGGCGCTCTCCGCTTCGCCTGTACCGAATCAACTGGCGATCGGATCCAAGGTTACGAATGGCCTGGGCGCTGGATCGGACCCCTCCGTCGGCCGTCAAGCCGCGCTCGAGGACACCGAGAAAATCATCGACTTGCTCGAGGGCGCTGACATGGTATTCGTCACGGCCGGTCTCGGCGGAGGCACGGGCACAGGTGCGGCTCCCGTGGTCGCGTCGCTCGCCAAGGAATTGGGAGCGCTGACTGTAGCCGTGATCACGAAGCCCTTCGCCTTTGAAGGGCCCAAGCGCCGCAAACAGGCCGACCATGGATTGGCCGAGCTCGCGAGCGTGGTGGATACGGTCATCACGATTCCGAACGATCAGCTCCTCGATCTGGTTCCCAAGGGCACCAGTTTCTTCGAGGCGTTCCGCGTCGCGGACGACGTTCTGCGCCAGGCGGTGCAGGGCATCAGCGATATCATCACGACGCCTGGTCTCATCAATCGCGACTTCTCTGATATCCGGACCATCATGCTGGGCATGGGCTACGCGATGATGGGGACGGCATCCGCCAAGGGCGAGAACGCGGCTGTGGTGGCCGCGGAGCGGGCCATCAGCTGCCCGTTGATGGAAGCGGGTGGCGTCCGCGGAGCGCGCGGAATTCTGATCAATATCACTGGATCGAGCCGCCTGGGGCTGCATGAAGTGAATGAAGCGTGCACGCTCATCCGTGAGGCCGCGGCCAATGAGGATGTCCAGTTGAATTTCGGAGTGGTGATGAATGAGGCGATGGGCGATGAGGTGAAGATCACCGTGATCGCCACCGGCTTCGAGCGCGAGAATCTTCCGGCCATTGCGCGCCGGACATCCGACGTGGCCGCGACCCCGGAACCCGCCGTTCCCGCGCCGCCCACGCCTTCACCCCAAATGGAGTTGCCGGTCCCGGAACCCGTGTACGCCGAACCTGCCTGGGTTGAACCCACCTGGCCGGAACCGGCGGAAGAGGCGGTGCCCGAGGAGCCACCGATGACCATGGCGGCCGCAGCCAACTCGAATCCACCACCACCACCGCCACAGCAGCAGCGCGACCCATTCGACGATCTCGACGTTCCAGCGATCCTTCGGCGCGATCGGAGAATGCTTCAGTAAGCGTACAGCGGCACCGATAAACGGCCATTGTAAAAAAATCATTTGATTTCCTGCCATCCCTCCGGCGATTAAATCGGCTCCTAAGATGTTGAGCCGCACAACTTTCAGCGGTGTTTAGACCGGCCTCTCGTGCAGGACTAGTGGACAATCGTTTGATTGTGCCGGTAGGAATGTGTAGCGGTGGGATAATGAGCAATTCAAATTCATGTGGCGTTTGGAACGAGTGTGGGAGGAACGCAACCGAATTCCAGTCCTACTGGCGAGTGGTGCCATTATCCTGTTGATCGCCTTGGCCGACTGGTGGACCAAACCATTTGTAGCGTTTGGAGTTCTCTATTTGTTCCCCATTATGCTTGCGGCAGGCTTCCTATCCCGATGGGTAATCGTCCTGCTTGGCACTGGTTGTGCCGTGCTCAGCGAGCTTTTCAGCTCGCTCGACCGGTCGAATGTTCGTTTGGCGTTTGAGACGCTGGCGCTGGTCGGCTGTGGACTGTTCGTTGCGGAATTGATGCGGAACCGCCGGTTGACATTGGCGGCGCAGGAAAGATTGAAGGCCCTGGTCGAGACCAGTCCGGCGGCAATTGTAACAGTGAATGAGCGCGGCTTTGTCGAACTGGCGAATCAAGCGGCGACTGAACTCATGGCTCCTCGGGACGGGAAACTGGTGGGGAGTCCCATCGCGGCGTTCCTGCCCGGGTTGCATCACGCTTTGCGGTGGGAGGAAGCCCCGCAGTTTCGTGCAACTATGCAATGCCGCGGCCACCGGGGGAATGGCGAATCGTTCACCGCGGACGTTTGGTTCTCAACATATAAAGAGGGAACGACGCCGAAGCTGGCCGCTATTATTGCGGACGTAACCGAGGAAACCGCTGCGGCGGGTTCCAATTCATCCCCGTCTGAACAGCAGGAACGAGCCCTGCTGAATGCTCGGGAAATGGGCGTGCTTCGCTATTTAGTTCAGGGTCTTGCCAATAAGGAAATCGCAACCCGAATGGAGGTATCGGAAAGCACAGTCAAGAACACCCTGCAGCAAGTTTTCGCGAAGACCAATGTCCGAACCCGGGCTCAGCTGGTTCGCGTAGCGCTAGAACAGTATCGAGACATTTTATGACTTCGATTGATAGCCAAACGAACGATTGTCCGTAAGATTTCTTACTTAACGAAAGTTGCTGGACCAACTGTGGTTGGAAGAGCTTCCAGCGCAATTCTCACCAGCTGACTTCTGGTGCGGACGCCGGCTTTGGTGAACAAGCGTTGTAATATCGCCTTTACGGTTGACTCTGAAACACCATTTTGATCGCCAATCTTGCGATTCGACAAACCGTCGATAACCCCTTGTAGCACCGTTTGATCCCTTTCCGTCAGATCGCCAACCCATCGATTCTCATAACTAGGGTATCTCTCGGCCAGGAGTTGAATTACCTTCTGGTCAACCCAGGCCTCTCCATTGGCTACGAGCCTGATCGCTTGAACCAGCCGGGACGAGGAATCCGAGTCGAGAAAAATACCTGAAGCTCCGCATTTCAACACGATAGCCGACCCCTGCACATCCGTGTCCCTCGCGATCGCGAGGGATTTTCCCGAATACCGAGCCTTGCGAGCGCCGGGAATAAAAACCTTGGCTAGACCAATATCCACCAGGACCACGTCTACCCGTGCACCTCTTATGCTTTTCAGCGCTTCAGCCGGTGTCGTGCATTCCGCGACGACCTCAATATCCTGTTCCGAGGCAAGTAGCCGGGCTAAGCTCTCTCGAAAGAGCAGATGATCGTCAAGCAGGACAAGCCGTACGCGGGCCGCCTGACTCTGAACAGGATGCCCGTTACCGGGTGTCGAGAGTTCCATGCAGGCCATGGTATGGCGAATCGGTTAATCTGCCAAGAGCATCGTCCGAAAGATCGCAGTCTGTGTCTTCAAGATCGTCAAGATCGTAAGATTACTCCCCCGATTCGTACTTTCGGGGAAATTAGCGTGAAATCCAGATCGAAAGATAATCTAACGACGCGAGGTTTGGAAGCAAGATCACTGGCATCATACGCGCGACAACGCTAAAGTCAAGGTCGATTGCTCTTCTCAAATGAGCGGCGGTGGATTGTGCGTACAGTGATAATCCTTGCGGGAATCCGGATCGCGACGCTTTCGGCTCAGACTGCTTACAATTGGCAACAGATTAAGGACAAGTTCGAAGCAACAAACCCGACCTTGATCGCTGCCCGGCTCAACATTGATGAATCGCGGGCCGCTGAGATCACGGCGTATCTCCGTCCCAATCCGGACTTCACTCTGTCGGCGGATGGAACCCAGCTCACCCCCTACGGGGGAGTGTACCGGCCGTTCGCGGGCACGCAGATTTCACCAGCCATTAGTTATCTGCACGAACGCGAGCAGAAGCGGGAATTGCGGCGCGACCAGGCCAAAGAATCCACCGCGATCTCGGAGTCGTCTTACCACGACCAGGCGCGTGGTCTGCTGTTTAACCTGCAGAATGCGTTCGTGCAAACACTCCAGGCTAAAGCTGTACTTCAGAACGCCCAAGACAACCTGGCTTACTGGGACCGGGAACTCGAGGTGAATCGCACGCGCTTCAACGCGGGTGATCTCGCGCGCGTGGATTTGGACCGCCTGGTGCTGCAGCGGGCGCAGTTCGAATCGGACTATGAAACGGCAATTGTGAATCTGCGGACATCCAAGATCCAGCTCTTGATGCTGTTGAATGACCGGACGCCGATTGAGGCATTTGACGTGACGGGGCGGTTCGATTTCTCAGATGAGCTAAAGCCCTTGCAGGAATATCGGAACATCGCGCTGTTGGCACGGCCGGACTTGAAGGTTGCCATGCAGAACGTGGAACTGGCCAGGATCACTTACAAACTCGCGGTTTCCAACGGTTCGACCGATCCGACCTTCAGCTTGTGGTGGACGCATAACCCGTCGTTCAACAATCCTTATGACTACAACACGATCGGCGCCAGTGTCTCCATTCCGTTGCGAATTTTCGACCGCAATCAGGGCCAGAAAGCGCTCACTCAGATCGATATCGGACGCAACGAGCGATTGAGAGATGCCAGTGAGGCGCAGGTCTTCAGTGACGTCGATTCCGCCTACTACACGTTGGTGCAAAACATAAATCTGCTGAAGCCGTATAAGGCCACATACCTCCCGTTGGCGACGGATGTACGCGACCGGATGTCCTTTTCGTTCCAGAACGGAGGCGCGTCTTTGCTGGATTACCTGGACGCGGAAAAGGCTTATCGGGACACCCGATTGGCCTACCTGAATCTGATTGGTTCGTATTTGACCGCCGCGGCGCAGGTGAACATGGCAACCGGCCGCGAGGTTATCCAATGAGAGGTTATCCAATGAAAGGTTGTGCGATGAATCGCTTACTTCTCTTCGAGGTGCTCTTGTGTGTGGGCTTTAGCCTCCTCATCTCCGGGTGCAACGGGAAAGTGAGGGCGCAGGAGAGTGCCTTGGCCAGCACGGGGCCGACGCCTGCAACGGTGGAGCCTGACCTGGACCCCAACAACTTCAAAGTGGAGCACCCAGAGCGTTTTCCTCTTGCGACGGCGGGCGAGCACGTTGCCGCGCCCGAGCTGAACGTAACCGGCGTGGTGAATCCGGACGTCTCGCGGCAAGTGCCGGTGCCGTCGCTAGCCACCGGGCGGGTGGTTGAAATCGACGCCCGGCTGGGCGACGAAGTAACCAAGGGGCAGCTGCTGTTCAAAGTAAGAAGCAGCGACATCGCGGGCGCGTTCTCCAATTACCGGCAGGCCGTCAAGAACGAGGAATTGACCAAGATCCAGCTCAACCGCGCCAACGTACTGTTCGAACATGGAGCGATTCCGAAGAGCGCGCAGGAAATAGCCCAGAACGCCGAGGACGACAACCTGGTGGTTCTCGAAACCACCAAGGAACAACTCGGACTGCTGGGGGCCGACCCCGAGCATCCCACGGGTGTCGTCGAAGTATTTGCTCCGGTATCGGGAACCATCACGGATCAGGAAATCACGAATCAATCGGGCGTTCAGGCGTTGACGCCGCCGAACCCGTTCACGATTTCCGACATGTCGCACGTTTGGATTATCTGCGATGTGTGGGAGAACAACATGTCCCAAGTTCATATCGGTGAGTACGCCGACATCCATCTGGTCGCGTATCCGAACCGGGTGTTAAGGGCCCGGATCAACAATATTCTGCCGATTGTGGATCCAAATATTCGCACCGCGAAGGTTCGCCTCGAAGTGGAGAATCCCAGTCTCATGCGGATCGGCATGTTCGTCACGGCGACGTTCCACGGCGAAACGGCCGAGCGGCACGCGACCGTTCCGGCCTCCGCGATTCTGCACCTGCACGACCGGCAGTGGGTGTATGTACCGCTCGGAAATGGCAGCTTCCGGCGCCAGGAAGTGGTCGCCGGGAATATGCTGCCCGACAATATGCAGGATGTTGTCAGCGAAATCAAACCCGGCGACCAGGTAATAGCCAATGCTCTTGTTTTCCAGAACACGGTTGAACAGTAAGGGGTTCAATACATGATTCGCAAGCTGGTTGATTTCGCACTTCAGAACCGTCTTCTCGTCCTTGCGGTCGCGCTGGCGCTGTTTGGTTGGGGCGCGATCGCCTTCCATCAACTCCCCGTCGAGGCATATCCCGACGTGGCCGACAACTACGTGGAGATCGTCACGCAGTGGCCGGGAATCTCCGCCGAGCAGATGGAGCAGCAAATCACGATTCCGCTGGAGATTGCGATGAATGGGATGCCGCACGTAACCCATCTGCGGTCGTTTTCGTTATTCGGTCTCTCGGACATCAAGCTCATTTTTGACGATCAGGAAGAGAATGCCTGGGACCGTGAGCGGGCGCTCGAACGGCTGACGCAAGTGAGTCTTCCGCCAGCCGCGGTTTCGGCAGGCGTTGCGCCGCAGATGCAAACCGACTGGAGCCCCGCCGGGCAGATCTATTTCTTCACGTTGCACAGCACCAACCCGGCGTATGACGTGATGGAGTTGAAGTCGCTCGAGGACTGGGTGGTCGAGAAGAATTTCAAGGCCGTTCCGAATATCGTTGATGTGGCCAGCTTCGGCGGGCCCACGCGTGAATATCAGGTTCGCGTGGACCCTAACAAGCTGATCGACTACGGATTGAGCATCGGCCAGGTCGAGCAACAGCTCACCGCCAACAACGCTAACGGCGGCGGCAGCTTCGTGGAAGCGGGTCTGCAACAGATCAACATCCAGGAAGTGGGCCTGGTCAGGGATGTAAATGACATCGCGAACACCGTCCTGTTGAGCAAGAACGGCACGCCGCTTCGGCTGAAGGATATCGCGGTGGTCTCGCAGGGACCCAAGATCCGGCTGGGGCAGTTCGCCAAGGCGATTCGCCACGAAGACGGAAAGCTCATCGATAACGACGATGTGGTTTCAGGGATTGCGCTTCTGCGTAAAGGCGCCGACGCCGACGAGGCGCTGCAGGGAATTCACGCCAAGGTGCAGGAGCTCAACACGACCATTCTGCCGAAGGGCGTGACCGCGGTGCCGCTCATCGATCGCAGCGATCTGGTGCACTACACCACGCATACCGTGCTGCACAACCTCACCGAAGGCATCATCCTGGTGGTGATTATCCTGTTTCTTTTTCTTGGGAATATCCGCGGAGCCATCATCGTTGCCCTGACCATCCCGTTTTCACTGCTGTTTGCCGCGACGTGTTTGAACCTGAAAGGCATACCTGCGAACCTGCTGTCGCTAGGCGCACTGGACTTCGGAATGGTGGTGGATGGAGCGGTGGTGATGGTGGAGAACATCATTCGCCACCTCAGCCGCCACGAGTTGGATAATCGAACTCCGAAGGAAAAAATCTTCGACGCCGCGCACGAGGTCCAGCGGCCGGTCTTCTATGCGATCGCCATCATCATTACCGCTTACCTGCCGATTTTCACGTTGCAGCGCGTGGAAGGGCGTCTGTTCAAGCCCATGGCTTGGACCGTGGCGTTCGCCCTGCTGGGAGCCTTGCTGTTCTCGATGCTGGTCGCGCCCGTGCTCGCTAGCCTGTTCTTCCCCAAGGGCACGCGGGAGTGGCATAACCCGGTCATGGCCTGGTTGACTACCGGATACCGCAATTCGCTCCGATGGGCCATCCGCCTGCGCTGGCTGACGGTCGCGATAGGAGTCGCCGGCTTCGGCCTTACGATGTACCTATGGCTCGGCGGGTTGATCGGTTCCGAGTTCCTTCCGCATCTGGATGAAGGCGCCTTGTGGGTGCGCGGCACACTCGCACCCAGCACCGGCCCGACGGAAGGCATTCGGCTCATGAATCAGGCGCGGCTCATCCTGTGCTCCTGGCCCGAAGTTACCCAATGCACCAGCCAAACCGGGCGTCCGGATGATGGGACCGACACGACCAGCTTTTTCAACACCGAGTATTTCGTCGACTTGAAACCCAAGGAACAATGGCGGCCTGGCTTTCACCAGAACAAAGAAGAGATCATCGCGGCGATGGACCGCGAGTTGGAGAAGATTCCGGGAGTGGTGTGGGGATTCTCCCAGCCGATCGCCGACAACATGGAGGAAGCGGTCAGCGGAGTCAAGGGACAGCTTGCCACGAAGGTCTATGGCGACGATTTACATGTTCTCGAGCAGAAGTCGCAGGAAGTCGCCAAAATCATGGGGAAGGTTAAGGGGATTCAGGATCTGGGAGTGTTTCATGTTCTGGGTCAGCCCAATGACAACTTCATCGTCGATCGTCAGCAAGCCGCTCGCTACCAGATCAACGTGGCCGATGTGCAAGACGCCATTCAAACGGCTGCGGGAGGTAACGCTCTGACGCAAGTGCTGCAAGGCGAGGCCCGCTATGACCTGGTGTTGCGCTATCTCCCGCAGTACCGCAACACGAAAGAGGCGATCGAGAATATTCGTCTCCTGGCTCCTACCGGCGAACGAGTTTCGCTGGCGCAGCTCTGCAAGGTGGAAGAACGGGACGGAGGTTCCGAGATTTACCGGGAAGGAAACCAGCGCTATGTCGCGATCAAATATAGCGTGCGCGGGCGTGACCTGGGCGGCGCGGTGGAGGAGGCGATCAAGGAAGTAACCTCGAAAGTCGAGCTGCCGCGTGGTTATCACATCGACTGGGAAGGCGAGTACGAGAGTGAGAAGCGCGCGGACGCCCGGCTCCTGATCGTGGTGCCGGTGACCATTCTGCTGATCTTCATCATTCTTTACAGCATGTTCCGCTCCTTCAAATGGGCGATTCTGATCCTGTTAAATGTCATGCTGGCGCGCATCGGTGGACTGCTCGCGCTGCTGATTACGCACACTAATTTCAGCGTCTCATCCGGCGTCGGATTCCTCGCGCTGTTCGGCGTTTCCGTCCAAACCGGAGTGATCATGCTTGAGTACATCAATCAACTTCGAGCGCGCGGGCACAATATTGTGGATTCCGCGGTCGAGGGCGCCGTGTTGAGACTTCGTCCGATCATGATGACGATGCTGGTGGCGACGCTGGGCCTCTTGCCAGCCGCCATGTCGCATGGAATCGGCTCCGATTCGCAGCGGCCGTTCGCTATCGTGATTGTCGGCGGCCTGATCTCCGACTTGCTCATGAGCATCTTCCTGCTCCCGACGCTGTATGCGTGGATGGCCGGCGAGCATGACGTGCTGCCTCAGCCCGAAGCGGAGTTTGAAGAGGAGGTGTAGCCGCCGCTAGCCCAGGATGTGCGGCCGGATAGGGGACGACGGGCGAATGCTCCAGTACGGTCGGCGCACTGAGCGTTTACCAGCGCCGATCCGGCGAGATCTCCCAACCGGACTTTGACCCGCGTCGGGGGACAATCGGCTTTCGAAGATGACTCAATTCGGCCGCCAGTTGTTCCACTCCGGTTGTTCATTCAGGTCACGATTCGACAGATGCGGTCAAATCTTCCTCGGTGACATCTATCGAATCTGGCTTCCCGCGCTTGCTTGCCGGCTCGGCATGTGGATAAATATCGATTTCCAACAAAAAGATCGTCTTATGATTGTAGACCACCCGTGGTACGGGATCTGACGCTTCTTTCAACAAGAACCGCAGCCGCCGATCGCACATATTGAAGAAGATCAGATACCCTATTGGTTCGTTGTAGTCGCACGTGTACTGGTACACTTGATGAAAGCTGCGGATCAGGTACGACTTGCCTTTGCTGGCTTCTGGATTTAAGATCTTGGCATCTGCAATCAATGGCTCCCGAGAGTCTTGCTGGATTGCAACCATGTCGGCCTCGCCCGACGCCGAAGTCGGCTCGATGCTGAAGTCCAACCCACGTTCGTGCAGGTACTCATAGAGATTGAAGGCAAGACGGCGTTCCCCGTGTTTCGTGTCCGAGATCGCCATCTCAAAGAGGTCCTTGCGTCGGAACCATTCGCACGCCTGTTTGTACCTCAGAAGGCTGTGCAAAACGTAGAGGCGGTCGTCGAGATGCTCGTCGAGATACTCATAGAACGGCTCCAAGTAGAGAGTCCGGAATTGATCGAGCACTTTGTCACACTCACCAAACGCGCAGAAATTGAACAGAGCGTCTGGCCGGTCCTGGCCTGCTAATTTTCTAAGTACGCCGTATCCGATCGCTGCACTTTCTGTCTCATTCGAGCCAAAGAAGATCTGGTCGGTGCTAATCTTGCCGACGGTATCCACGTACTCAGGCACCTTCGCCACAAGTTCCTGAGCCAATGTGGTCAGGAGTGGAGAGTCGTCAAAGAACACCCAAAAGGCCTTCAATAAAAACAGAAATGACTCGAAGTCTGCTCCGTTGAGCCGGCGCACCCGTTTTTGGAGCTTGTAACGGACATTCTGAAGGAAGAGCGATTCCATCTCTAGAACCTCAATCTTATGTTTATCGGTTTGGCGACGGCATCGGCTAGGCGCTGCAGTGCAGCCGCAAGCTGACGGCGAGCGTTTGCCACCTGGTGCATGTGATCAACCAGCCGAAGATTGACTTTGCAACCCCGGCAGATCACCACATCATCCAGTCGGATCTGCTTTAGGGTAACGGGCTCGTAAAACCCACAGCGGGGACAACGTATTTCAATCTCGGATTTGTCCAAATCGAACATTTGCTCGCCAAGTTGAGTGTAAGCTACGGCAACCACCGGGACAACGCCGTATCTGCACTGGCCGGGACCACACGTCGCGGACGGCCCTGAGACCACTCCCGCGAAACACACCTACGGAAATCACATGAGCGAGACGCTATGGCGGACTCGTGCCCTCGGGGTCCGGAAACGGGGTTGTCGAACTTACTGCCAGTCGGCCTAGCGACTAGAACGCGGAAGACGATGCGTTGCGCTCGAATCGCGGCCACATCCGCATCTATCGGGTTAATCCGTGGCCGTCAGTCTCCTACATGCCTCAGCCGCAGAGCGACGCCGATGAATACGGATAAGTCTACGAGGGAGTCTCACCAAGCAAATGCAGCACCACGCTGCGCCGGTGCGGGGACGAGCGGTGCTCGAACAGATAAAGGCCTTGCCATGTCCCGAGCGCCATGCGTCCGGCCACCACCGGAATGGTGAGTTGAGGCTGGGTGAGCGCGGCGCGGATATGCGCCGGCATGTCATCTGAACCTTCAGTAGTGTGCCGGTAATGCGGGTCGTTTTCGGGGACCAGGCGCTCGAAGAAATCTGTTATGTCGCGCACTACATCCGGGTCCGCATTCTCTTGAATCGCGAGCGAAGCCGAGGTGTGCTGCACGAAGACCGTCAACAATCCGGTCTGGATTCCGGTGGAAACAACCCACGTCGCCACGTCGCGGGTGAACGGATATAAACCCTTGCCGTGAGTTTTGATCTGTAGGGAATGAGTGAACTGGTTCACTCGACCGTAACGCTCTTGGCCAGATTGCGTGGTTGATCCACATCGCATCCCCGGCGCACGGCAATATGATAGGCGAGCAATTGCAACGGCACTACTTCGAGAATCGGCAGCAGCAGTTCATTGGTCGCCCCGATGGTGATTACATGGTCTGCGATCTTGGCAACTTCCTCGTCGCCTTCGCAGGCCACGGCGACTACCAGGCCCTCGCGCGCCTTTACTTCCTGGATATTTGAGAGAGTCTTTTCGTACAGCACGCGGCTCATATCGTCCGCGGGGTCGCGCGTCGCGAGCACCACGGTGGGCAGATTTTCATCGATCAGCGCGTTGGGTCCATGCTTCATTTCGCCCGCCGGATAACCTTCCGCGTGGATGTAGGAAATCTCCTTGAGCTTCAAAGCGCCTTCGAGCGCGATCGGAAAATGGATGCCGCGGCCCAGGTACAAAAAGTCGGATGCCCGGAACAGGATTTTGGTGAGATCGTCGTGAATCGAGTCCCGCCGGAGCAATTCTTCGAGTTGCGCCGGGATGCGCAGCAGCTGATCCACCAGCTTGTGCGACGTGTTCGCATCCAGTTTCTCGCGCACCTGGCCGAGATACATGGCGAGGAGAAACAGCGCGGTGAGCTGGCCGGTGAACGCCTTGGTTGAGGCGACACCGATCTCGGGCCCGGCGTGCGTCATCAACGTCCCCGAGGCCTCGCGCGTGATCATGGACCCGACCACGTTGCAGATCGCCAGTGTTTTGGAGCCCTTGTGCTTGGCTTCCCGCTGCGCGGCGAGCGTATCGGCGGTCTCGCCCGATTGCGAGATCACCACCGTCAAAGTGTCCCGGCCCAAAATCGGATCGCGATACCGGAATTCGCTGCCGTAATCCACTTCCACCGCCACGCGGGCCAGGCGCTCGATCATGAATTTTCCGGCCAGTGCCGCATGCCAACTGGTTCCACACGCGATGATCCGGACCTGGCGGAATTCGCGAAACTCCCGCGGCGAGATGTCCATCTCGTCCAGAAAAATCCGTCCCGATTCCTGGCCCACCCGCCCGAGTGTGGTGTCGCGCACGGCGCGCGGCTGCTCAAAAATTTCTTTGAGCATGAAATGCTTGTAGCCGCCCTTTTCCGCCATGATCGGATCCCACAGAATGTGCGAGACCTGACGCTTGACCGGCCGGCCGTTGAAATCCGTAAGATGCACGCCATTGCGGGTCAGCACCGCCACGTCGCCATCGGCCAGGAAGAACATGTCGCGCGTGTGGCTGAGAATGGCCGGGACGTCGGAGGCGACGAAATACTCGCCATCGCCCAAGCCCACCACTACCGGCGGCCCCGAGCGCGCGGCGACGATCTTACCAGGGTCCCGGCGTGAGATGACGCTCAACGCGAATACGCCCGCCAGTTGCCGGACCGCGTCGCGCACGGCATTCTCGAGATTCCCGTCGTAATACTTCTCGATCAGATGCGCGATCACTTCCGTATCCGTCTCGGTGCAGAAGCGATGACCTTCTTCCGTAAGCTCGTGCTTAAGGGTCAGGTAATTTTCGACGATGCCGTTGTGGACCACCACGATATCGCCGTGGCAATCGCGATGCGGATGCGCGTTCTCTTCGGTGGGCCGCCCATGCGTCGCCCAGCGTGTATGCCCGATTCCGTAGATGCCCTCCGCGGGATTGAGCTTTAACACGTCTTCCAGGTTTCGCAGCTTCCCGGAAGCGCGCCGGATGGCCAGGCCATCGCCGCTCTCGAGCACCGCCAGGCCGGCCGAGTCGTAACCGCGGTATTCCAGGCGCTTCAATCCATCGAGAATAATGGGAACTGCCTGCCGGGGTCCAATATAGCCGACAATGCCGCACATAGATGTTTAGTCCAGAAACTCCACGCGATAATCCTCGATCACCGGATTCGCGAGAACGTCGCGAGCGATCTGATCCATTTCCGTCGCCGCCTGTTCGCGGCCGGCGCCGGGCGCGATCTCGATATCGAAAAACTTACCCTGCCGCACGTCTGCAATCGACTTATGCCCCAGCCCGTTCAGAGCGCCGCGGATAGTCTGCCCCTGGGGGTCGAGGACGGTGCTCTTAAATGAGACGTAGACGCGAGCCTTCATAAGTCTTATTGTAAGTGTATGGCGCACGGTATATCTCTTCCAGTCTCCGCGCGGCCCTTTGCCGGAGAGGAGACGCGCGCTCGCGCCGAAAGCGCTCGCGCCGAAACCATCCCCTGGTACATCTGGTGTTGCGTCGGCGCGGCGGTGTCCGCCATGCTCGGCGGCACTTGGGATATCTCCTGGCACAAGACCATCGGCCGCGACACGTTCTGGACCCCCGCGCACATGTTGATCTACCTATGCGGGGTCATGACCGGCATCGGATGCGGGTGGCTCATCCTGTCCACCACGTTTCGCAAGAACGCGCCGCTGCGCGCGGCTTCCGTAACGCTCTGGGGATTTCGCGCGCCGCTCGGAGCGTTTATCTGCGCCTGGGGCGGCATCGCGATGCTCGCGTCCGCGCCCTTCGATGACTGGTGGCACAACGCGTATGGCTTGGATGTTAAGGTTCTCAGTCCTCCCCACGTGGTGCTGATCTTAGGGATCATGGCGATCCGGCTGGGCTGCCTGATCCTGATTCTGGGGGCGATGAACCGCGCCTCGGGTGAGCTTCACAAGCATCTGGACTGGCTGCTGCTGTTCATGGGAGCGGTGCTCGGAGGCGGTACGCTCAGCGCATTTCTCGAGTTCACCAGCCGCAATATGATGCATTCGGCCTTGTTCTATCGGATCGTCGGGATCGTGGCGCCCGTGTTCCTGGTCGCGGTGGCGCGCGCCTCGGGCCGCCGTTTCGCATTGACCACCATGGCTGGAATCGGCATGTTGTACACCTTGCTCAGTCTTTGGATTTTGCCGTTATTTCCCGCGCAACCGAAGCTCGGGCCGGTGTTCTATCACGTCACCCACATGATTCCCGCGCAGGAATTTCCGCTCTTAGTGATTGCCGGAGCGTTCGCCCTCGACCTGGTTCGCAGCCGTGCCCGCACGTGGAGCGACTGGAAGCTTGCAGTGGTCGGTGGGGTGGTGTTTCTGGGAGCGTTCCTGGCCGTGCAATGGCCCTTCGCGAATTTCCTGATTTCTCCGGCGAGCGGCAACTGGATTTTCGGAACGCACTACGTGCCCTACTTTGTCCCGCCGGATACCGACTATGCGCGCGGGGTTTTCAGCCTGATTGAGCGGACCTCCATGCAGTTCTGGTTCGGCATGGCCACGGCGTTTGTGGCGTCGATTCTTTCGACGCGCGCCGGCCTCGCGTGGGGAAACTGGATGCAGCGGGTGCAGCGTTAAAGCACATACGCCGCAGATGAACGCGGATAAACGCAGATAGAAAACATTTTGCTTTATTGGCGTTCATCAGCGTTCATCCGCGGCTCAAGATTTCAGGTCATAATAGATCTTAGTTCGGAGGAGCTTCGCTATCGTCACCGTCACGGTCCTTGCGTCGTCGAGTTCGGGTAACTCAACTCTGGTCGCGACCGAGCGTACTCGTCTCCTGGTGGATGCGGGACTGAGCCGGAAGGAAACCTTCGAGCGGTTGGCGGCTCGCGGCGTAGACCCGGCCTCGCTCACCGCGATCCTGATCACCCACGAACATTCCGATCACGTCGCGGGGGTTCAAGTGATCGCTAAAACGCTGCGGGTTCCGGTGTACCTTTCGCGGCTCACGGCCCCCGCCATTGCCTGGGGCGAATACGTGCCTCCACTCGAACTGTTTCAAGCCGGATCGGCTTTTACCATCGGCGATATCGACGTCCAGAGCTTTACGATTCCGCATGACGCGGTCGACCCGGTCGGCTTCTCGTTCCGCGCCGAAGGAATCAAAGTTGCGATCGCGACGGACCTCGGCTACCTGCCCGATTCGATCCGCTATCAACTGTGTGGATCGGACGTGCTGCTGCTCGAATCCAATCATTCGGTGGAAATGTTGAAAGTGGGGCCGTACCCTTGGCCGGTGAAGCAGCGGGTGATGGGGCGAATGGGACATCTTTCGAATGAGGTCGCATGCAACTTCGTTCGCGACCATCTGGACTACCGGACTTCGACGCTCATTCTGGGCCATCTGAGCGAGCACAACAACCATCCGGCGATCGTCGAACAGTGCGCCGCGCAAGCGCTCGAAGGCCGCAGTTTGTTCACGCGCCTGATGATTGCGCCGTCGAAGCTCGGTCTCGAAACCATCAGTTACTGAACATGATTGCCCGATACACGCGTCCCGAGATGGGGCGCATTTTCTCCGAAGACAACCGTTTTGCGCAATGGCTGGCGGTGGAATTGGCAGCCAGCGAAGCACTCGCCGAGATCGGCCAGGTCCCCACTGCGGCGGCGGTCGCGTTGCGGGCTTACGCCGGATTCGACGTGGCCCGTATCCATGCGATCGAGCGCGAAGTGAAGCATGACGTGATCGCATTCACCACGGCGGTCTCCGAATGTATGGCTGCGGCCGGGCAGGCGGACGCTTCACGATGGCTCCATTACGGGCTCACTTCGAACGATGTCGTCGACACCGCCCAGGCGTTAGTTCTCGCCCAGGCTTCGGCGGTTCTGCTGCGCGGCATCGATGCCCTTCGCGATGCTCTGAAAGTGCGGGCGTTCGAGTTCAAGCACACGGTCCATATCGGGCGCACCCATGGAATCCATGCCGAGCCGATCACTTTCGGGCTGAAGCTGGCGCTCTGGTATGACGAACTCGCCCGCGACGAGCGGCGGTTACGGGCCTCGGCCGAGGATCTGCGCGTGGGAAAGATCTCGGGCGCCGTCGGGACCTTCGGGCACATCGGACCGGAGGCGGAGGAAAAAATCTGCGCCCGGCTGGGCCTCGCTCCGGCGGCCATCGCTTCCCAGGTGATCGCGCGGGACCGGCATGCGGCTTGGGTGAGCGCTCTAGCAGTACTGGGCGCAACCATCGAGAAGATTTCACTCGAAATCCGGCACCTGCAAAGGACCGAAGTGCGGGAAGCGGAAGAGCCGTTCACTGCGGGACAAAAGGGTTCCTCGGCGATGCCGCACAAGCGCAATCCCGTGACGGCGGAGCAGATCTGCGGTCTGGCGCGCATCGTCCGCTCCAACGCCCAGGCCGCATTCGAGAATATCGCCTTGTGGCATGAACGCGACATTTCGCACTCCTCCGTCGAACGCGTGATCCTGCCTGACTCCGCTATCCTGATTGACTACATGCTGGCGAAGACCGTCTGGTTGATCGAAGGCATGCGCGTGTATCCGGAGCGAATGCTCCGCAATCTAGCGAGTACCCATGGGTTGATTTTCTCGGGGCAGCTCCTGTTGGACCTGGCAGCGGCAGGGATGCTGCGGGAGCACGCCTATAGGGTGGTGCAAGCGCATGCCCTCGAAGCCTGGGAGACCGAGGGCGATTTTCAACAGGCTGTGGAGCAGGACGAAGAAATCCTTTCTTATCTATCGATTGAACGGATTAAACAGGCCTTTTCCCTGGACCGGCACCTCCTCTACGTGGATCGCATTTTCGAGCGGGTATTCGCGTAAGCCATTCACTCCGATAGACTTAACACATCTAGGCCCCGGACTACGGAAGTTTAGGGCTATGATTTTCCAGTTCTGGGTTAAACTGGTGTTGCGTTTATGAGTCATTCGCCGCGCACTCTTGACTACGATTTGGCACGGGTGCTCCTGGTGCACGATGATCCTGCATCCCGGCTGACCTTGCAAACCGTATTGCAAGCCGGCGGTTATAATGTCGACGCCGCAGCCAGCGCAGCCGAGGCCGTAGGTAAGCTCGATGAAGGCGAATACGAGCTTGTTCTGAGCGACTTACAGATGGAATCCCCGGAAGCTGGGCTTAAGGTGATCGCTCACGCCCGGATGATGGACTACAAGCCGGCCACGGCCTTGATCACCACCTATCAGAACGAAAAGCCAGTTCCGGCCCGGCATCAGAATTCCATGCTGATCAAGCCGGAAGACATTCCGGGATTGCTCAGTAAGGTAGCGGACCTGATCAGCCTAAGAGCGACGCGCCGCCTGGAGCGTGAGCTCCGCTTGGCTACCAATTAGCAGCCTCTACTACAGCCTCTTCCAGTTGATCCAATCCTCCGTCGAAGAAGTGATCCTTGGCCTCTACCAAAATGAGCTGCTTCGGCTCGGGTAAGCTCGCGACCGTCTGTTCGATTTCGGCCACCGGACCGTACTGATCGTGGGTGCTTTGAATGAAGATCCGGGGGAGCGTGCAGGCATCCAGATTAGATCGGTCCTTATACATGCTTGGAAATCCCACCGCGATCAGCCGTGTAGCTTGGGTATCGCCACAACCCAGACGAAGGATGACGCGCGAGCCGAACGAGAAGCCCGCGAGCACAAAGGGCAGGCCGGGATAGCGGCCACGCAGATAGCCCAGTGCGGCCTGCGCATCGTCAAGTTCACCTTCGCCGTCCGCATAGGCGCCTTCGCTCAAATTGACGCCGCGAAAATTGAATCGCAGCACTGCCACGCCCGAACGTCGAAGACCGCGCGCGATCCGATAGACTACTTTGTTGTGCATGGTCCCGCCGTGCTGGGGATGCGGATGGCACACCAGCGCGGCCGCCAGCGGCAAAGTGTGGTCCGGCTCCTCCAGTAACGCCTCCAGTCGCCCCGCCGGTCCCGGCACAAACAACGATTCGATTTTGCGGGCCATCAATTCGAACGGTAGTTGGTGAACTGCATATCGATCCCGAAGTCCTTGGCTCGCAGCAGTTGCATTACTTCCTGCAGCGTATCCCGGTCTTTTCCGGAAACTCGCACGAGGTCGCCCTGGATCGAAGCTTGCACCTTCTTCTTGCTGTCCTTGATCAGCTTTACGATCTCTCGCGCCTTTTCCGGGGAAATTCCCTGCTGCAGAGTGATCTCCTGTCGCACCGTGGAACCGGCCGCGGGCGTCACCGTGCCATACGTCAGCCCCTTCAACGGAACCTTGCGCTTCACCAGCTTCTGGTCCAGGATTTCAACCACGGCTTTCAGCTTGAATTCGTCCTGGCTCTGGAGGAGAATCTTGTTCTCTTTCTCCTGCAACTCGATCTGGGAGTGGGAGCCCTTCAAATCGAATCGCTGCTGGATCTCCTTGACTGCTTGCTGGATGGCGTTACTCACCTCGGGCAGCTCAATTTTCGAGACGATGTCAAACGTGTTCTCAGGCATAGACGGAAGTTTTAGTGCCCTAATGCTACCAAAACCTTCTCGGTGATTTCACGCACCAGGCCCGGCAGGGCGGCGTCCAGAGCCAGAGTGATCGCGGCCTGCACCCGTTCCGGATCGAGCGGTTCCGGCGGATGCTTCGGCGGCGGCTCCTCCACTCCCGGAGCGGGTTGGGCGGAGCGCATCACCTCGGCGAATAATCCCCGAGCGAGTTGCGATTCCTGGACCAGCGGCCGGATGGTATCCATCACCAACGACGCCTCGAACGGCTTCTTCAGGATCGCATCACACCCGGCTCGCCGGGCTTCTTCTTCGTCCAAGGTTTCGAGCAGCCCCGCGGTGAGAATGACGCGTACGTACCGCGAAGTGGATTTGATCCGCCTGCATAGCTCGAACCCGTTGCATCCGGGCAAAAATACATCGGCGATCACCAGATCGGGATCGACATCCGCCATACGGAGCATGGCCGTTTCGCCATCCGTCAGACTCACGACTTCAAATCCCTCTTCGCGCAGGATGCGCTCGCCCATACGCTGGGCGTGAGGGCTGTCATCCGCCAACAGGATGATGCTCACTGAGGCGCGGTCGGAGTCTGGGGAGTCGTCGCCGCCGGTTGCGCGGGCGAGTCCGGCTGCGTGCTGGCTGGCTGAGCCGGAGGATTCTTCTGCTTCTTCTGCTTGGATTTCTTAACGTTCTTCTCGTCTTTGGCGTCCTTGGCGTTCCTCGCGTCGACCACCGCTTGCGGATCCGGGTTCTTGGCGGCGGCCGCGCCGGGTGTGGCTGGTTCGTTGGGTGGCTTGGACCTGGCGTCAGGATTTGTATCCAACGCCGAAGTACCGCTCACCGGCGAAACCGTCACGTCGCTGACTCCTGCCGTTCCCGCCGGCGCAGGCACACTCGCCGGTATCTGGGCCTTGGGATTCGTCATGGTCGGTGTTCCGGTTTTCGCGGCGCTGCTCATATCGGGAGCACGGCTAAAAGGATCTAAGTAACGCTGGATCAAACCGGGTTTGACTCGATTCGCAGCCTCATACTTCATGCGGGCCGCGGCTGCCGGATCGGCATCCGGGACCGGAAGCTCCAGCGCCTGCAGTTTCTTCTTGGCCAAGTCCGCGTACGGGCTGAGCGGATAGTCCTTGACGATTTTCGCCAAAGCATCGCCGTTCTTTTGCCGGAAACGCGGTCCCATCCGGCTATAGGAATCGGCTTCCTCCCACAATGCCAGATCGGCCTGGCTATATAACGGATATTGGTCCACCAAAGCGCCCAGCCGGTTCGCGGCTGCGGCGTTGGACCCTTTGTGATGGTAGAAATCGCCAGCCATCATCTCGGCGCCCGCCAGCACTTCCTGAATTTCCCTCAACCGCTGCTCGGCTTCGGGCACGAACTTGGAATTGGGGAACTGCACGATCAATTGTCGGCACTCCTGCTCGGCTCGCAGCGCATTGTTCGGGTCGCGATCGGCCTTTTCCATCTGCTTGTAATGGATCATGCAGATCTTTTCCTGGGATTCGGCAGCCTCTTCCATCGCCGGATAGAACAGAATGAAATCCTTGTACTCGTGCTCGATATCGTTCACGGCCTTATCGAACAGCACCTTGTCCGGCTGTTGGGTCTCTTTCGCAATGGGGTTCTCGTACTTCTTGCGCTTGAACCCGCAGGCGGAGCCCGCGAGCGCAAGCACGAGCAACGCTGCCATTGAGACTGAAGCTGTTTTGGAGAAGCTAATCATTTTAAGATTTCCATAGGACATTTAGGACTATTCCTTATGACTATACCTGAACATGACTCGCGCTGCGGGCTCGATCGCGCATCTGTTCAAAAGTGGCCGCTGGGTTCACAGTGTGAAAAATCGACGACCCCGCCACGATCCGTTCCACACCCGCATGGACCACATCAGCCACATTCTCCATGGTCACGCCGCCGTCGATTTCAATGGGCAGATGCAATCCATGTTCCCTTTTGCGGCGCGACAGTTGGCGCACTTTCTCGAGCGCATGGGGAATGAAGGTTTGGCCGCCGAAGCCGGGATTGACGCTCATGATCAAAACGTAGTCTGCCACATCCAGCACATCGTCGAGCATGGCCACCGGCGTCGCGGGGTTGATCACGACCCCTGCCCGGGCACCCTCGCTCTGGATCATGCGCAGGGTGCGGTCGAGGTGCCGGCAAGCTTCCTGATGTACCAACACCTGATCGCCGCCGGACTGGATGAAGATCGGCGCGTATTTATCCGGATCCGTGATCATCAGGTGTACATCCAGGGTCATCCGGGTGATTTTCCGAATCGACTCGACCACCGGCGGGCCAATGGTGAGATTGGGAACAAAATGCCCATCCATGACATCGACGTGCAGCATGGTGCAACCGGCCGCTTCGAGGGACCGAATCTGCTCGCCGAGACGCGCAAAATCGGCGGACAAAATCGACGGAAGAATCTCAACCATGGGGGTTTACAACGCTTTGGTTTATCTTATCACGGCGGCGAAAAAGCCATCGCCTGGATCCCGGCCCGGCAACCGGAGTTCGGTCTGGAGAGGATCCAACCCGGCGACCACCTCTTCGTTCTCTTCCGGTTCGAGTGAGCAGGTGGCATAGACCAGCCTGCCTCCGGGTACCAGATGGTCGAGCGCCCGCTGCAGGATTTTGCGCTGGCGGCTTTGGAAAACCGGAAGGTCGCCCGGCTGGAGCCGCCACTTGATCTCTGGATTGCGGGCCAGCGTCCCGGTTCCGGAGCATGGCGCGTCCACTAGAATCCGGTCGAAGCGGCTAGCAAAGGGCAGCGGTTCCGTCGCGTCCAAGACGACCCGTCCGGCGGCCGGCGGCACCTCTTCCAGCCGGCGCAGGTAACGGTCGCAGGCGATCACCCGCGCGCCGGACGCCAGCGCCTGCGCGGTCTTGTTCCCAGGCGCCGCGCACAGATCGAGCAGCAGCATTCCGGGTTCGAGCGCGAGGAGCGGGACAATCGACTGCGACCCGATATCCTGTTCGCGTCCCGTTGCCGGGTTGACGGAATGTAGCGGCTCGTCTAACGCGGCCCGCGCGATCTTTGCTGCTTCAGCACCGTAGTGGGCTTGCCAGCGCGCGAGCATCCAAGCAGGCACGCTGAGCGCGGTCGCCTGGTCCGGCCACTGCATGGGCCGGCGATCTACTTTGCGTAAAACGGCATTCACGAGCCCGGCTGCGGATTGTTTGCGAGCCCGCTTGACCAATTCGACGCTTTCCGCCACCGCGGCATGCGCCGGTACACGGTCCAGATAGCGGAGCTGATAAATCCCCATGCGCAGCGCGATCCGGACCTCCGGGTCGAGTTTCAACGCCCCTCTTCCAGAGAAGTGCGCCGTCAGATAATCAAGCTGACTTTGGTAACGGAGGCACCCAAATACGATGATCTCCGCGAGCCCGGCATCTCGCTGGGTGAGCCGCTCCGATTCGAGGCGCAAGAGATCCGAAGCATAGCCGCCGGAGTGGACGCGCTGGAGCACACGAAAAGCAACTTCACGGGCGGGAGACATAGCGGTTCTGGAGTGGCCTACCGCATCATCGTCTGGAGCAGGGCGCTGAGCCCGTTCCACACAATCTGGACCCCGATGCAGACCAGGATGAACGACGACATGCGGGTGATGATATTCATCGCCGAGTCGCCGACCGTGCGCGCGATCGATTCGGCGAACCGGTAACACACATAGACTGACCCAGCTATTAGGGCCGACCCCAGCAACATGCCTCCAATGAGCGGCCACCGCCACTCCGAGCCTTCGGGCCGATTGGCGCCGACGGTAATCGCCACCGAGATCGAGCCCGGTCCCACCGTAATGGGCAGCGTTAAGGGGTAGAAGGCCTGGCGGAGGTAATTGGCCTCATTGCACTCCCCCTTCGCGCCGCTGTCGCCCGGAACATCGTCGTCCGGTTTACGCAGGAGCGCCCAGCCGGTGGAAATCACCACCAGCCCTCCCCCGACCTGGACCACGGGCAGCGAAATGCCGAAAAACGCCAGGATATGAGTGCCAATGAAGATCGAACAGAGGATCAGAATCAGGCCGTTGAGGGCGATCATCCGGGCGAGCACGGCTCGTCCGCGTTCCGACAGCCCGCGGGTGAGCGAAAGGAAGATCGGCGTGTCACCGATCGGGTTGACAATTGGGAATAGCGCCCCGACCACCAAAAAAGTGTACTTGAGGAGATCGCGGATCGCTTCGAGCATCATCGCTCACTTTACCTTAGCTTGGATCAGTAGAAGCGTTTTCAAATGTCAGACAAATATGATAAATTGTCAGACAGGCATATGAAAGGCGATCGAATTACCGTGCGGCTTCCCGCTGAACTGCGCCGAAGGTTGAAGGAAGCTGCTCGTCACGCGAGAACCCGCGAATCGGACCTGGTTCGCTCCGCCGTCGAGCGGCAACTCGCAGTCGAGGACGATGCCGTAACGGCATACGAGCGCGCGAAGAGGTCTGGGCTGATTGGAGCTATCCGGGGAGCCAGCCCGGATCTGAGCACAAATCCAAAACATTTCGATGGGTTTGGCGGCTCTTGACCGGACAGGTTTTGATAGACACCGGGCCGATCGTGGCCATTCTGTCGGCATCCGACGAGCACCATGAAAGGTGCGTGGAGCAGCTTCGCGGCATCCAAGGAAAATTGCTGACTTGTTGGCCGGTGGTCACCGAGGCAGCCAGGCTTTTGCGGAAATACCCGCTGGCTCTGGGAACTCTTCTCTCTTCTTTCGATGGCCGTCCCTTCGAGCTGATCCCTCTGGACGAAGTAGATCTCTCCGGAATCGCCGCGATTCTCGTCAAATACAGAGGCTTGGGAATTCAGCTTGCCGACGCGTCTCTGGTGCACCTGGCAAATCGGGAAGGGATTGAGGTTATCTTCACGCTGGACCGGCGCGACTTTAGTGTGCTCCGTCTGGCGCGCGGAAGGAAGATCCGGGTGATCCCATGAAAGCTCTCCCGTTCCCGAGGTCCACAGCACCGGTCGGTTCAGTAACGGCTGGATTCTAGATCGATAACGCTCGGAATAAGCTGCCCTCAGGTGGCGATCGGGAGGATCAGGCGATGAAGGACAGTGGAACATATCCTTTGAGGCTTCCGCGGTCACTGAGAGGCAGTGAGGCGGCTCAGCCGGGAGGAGCGAACAAGCATCAATCAGTTTGTGGCCACTGCAGTCGCGGAGAAGGTCTCCGCGCTCCAGACGGCACGATTCTTTGAAGACCGGAAGGCACGGGCAGATTTCAGCGCCTTCGATAAGATCATGCGCCGGCGCGGAGGGAATGCGCCTCGCGAAGACGATAAAATGCCGTCATGAGGCTGAATCGAACGCGTCCCTCTGAAATAGCGCGTTTTTGATTTTGTAAAGCAACTCACGTTTTTGATTTTGTAAAGCAACTCACTAACGAATTCGGTATACGAGAGCGTCCTCTACGAACCGATCGCCGATGAGTTGGCCGCCTAAACGCATTCCTTCAACACTCTTGGTCTTCGCGAAAATTCGGCGCAAGGCGCGGATGAACGGGTCTGACATCTTCAAAATCATCAGCGTTGGAGTTCGTTCCAACGATATTCCCGCCGCTGTAAGCGCGTCGTGCACCAAGCCGTAGGCCGCCGAAGGTTTAGCCGCGTCCAGGCGGCGTGACGCAAGCACAAATCTCCAGTCCTCATACTCCGGAGGGTACATCCAGAGAGCCACGCTGATCGCCAGATCGGACCGATCCAGGGCCTGGACAATTTCCGATCCGGCCGCAACATCTGCCGTTACCAATGCCGTTTTATCCAAGCGAGTACTCCGTGTTTCCGATTGCCAATTGCGTCAAGTAGTTCCCGTGCCGACTCTAAATCGTGTTTCCGGTAGCGGCTGTGCTCTGAGCACTGGCGCACAACATCCCAATGATCGCGAAAAACCGGATCTTTGTTCGCCTTTTCCAAACGTGCTGGCTCCAGTTTAGCGGCTTTGACGAGGTCCTTCAAATTGTGCGTATAGCTCGCATCCACACTTCTCTTGTCTGGGAAGTCGTGACGCTGCGTTGCCCTCGCGATGCACGCCTTCAGAGCGCATTCGACTGCGTAACCAGCAAGATAATACGCGCCGTCGAGAAGGCCCGCGTCCAGTAGCGTTCGCGCTTCCGCGAGTCTCGTGCGGGACAGGGACTGCAGGTCCTTCCGGTTCACGCCACCTATGCTAACTCAGATACCTACTACCTGAAGTCGTGCGAAGAGACTGCTGTTGCATCGAAATTCAGCGGCTCGGCGCTCTGCAACTTGATGGAGACTGCGCCTTGTTGATTCTGTAAAATTCCTTGCACCAGCAGGTAGGGAGCGGTGACGAGCGTGTTCCGGAAAGTATCGAACATTTCCGGTTCGACGATGGCGTTGGCAATCCCGGTTTCGTCTTCGAGACTCAGGAACATGAATCCATTGGCGGTGCCGGGGCGCTGGCGGCAGATGACGCAGCCGGCGACTCGCACCATCTTTCCATGCCGTACGCGCTTCAAACCTGCGGCGGTCAGCACGCCCTGAGAGCGCAGCCCTTGGCGATGAAGACGCATGGGATGCGATCCAATGGTGAGGCCCATTCCATAGAAATCGGCGCGAATGCGCTCGGGAGCGTTCATGGGATCGAGCGGCGATTCTTCCTCGGCTGGCTCTAGCCCTTCTAATAAAGGACCAGGTGGACGCAGGGCGCGTTCGGCTTGCCAGAGCGTGTCACGTCTATGCGCACCCAAACCATTGAGCGCACCGATCTCGGCGAGCATCCGCAATTCATCTTTACGTAATCCCGGAACGCGGCGCGTGAGATCGTCGATGCTGGTGAACGGACGCCGGGCGACGATCTCCTCGGCAGGTTCCTTTCGCAATCCGCGGACATAGTTGAATCCCAGGCGCACGCGGTGATCCTCTATAGTGCAAGGCCATTGCGACCGCATGATATCCACGGGAAGAAAATGCAGCCCGTGGCGCTGTGCATCCTTCACCAGCGTCGCGGGATGATAGAACCCCATCGGCTGCTGGTTGAGGATCGCCGCAGTGAACGCGGCCAGATAATGGCACTTTAAGTAAGCGCTCGCATAAGCGATCAGAGCGAAGCTCGCGGCATGCGACTCGGGAAATCCGTAGAGCGCGAAAGAAGTGATCGCCTGCACGATGCGATCCTGCGTATCGCCCACAATGCCGTTGGCCGTCATGCCGCTGCGCAGCCGCGTCTCGATATCGCGCATGCGCGCCTCGGAACGTTTGAATCCCATGGCGCGGCGCAGCTCTTCGGCTTCGCCGCCGGTGAAATTGGCGGCGATCATGGCGATGCGCAGCAACTGCTCCTGAAACAGCGGCACGCCCAGCGTGCGCTTCAACACGGTCTCAAGCATGGGATGCAGGCAGGCGGCTTCCTCGAAGCCCTGCCGCCGGTTCAAATAAGGATGCAGCATTTTCCCCACAATGGGGCCGGGCCGGATGATCGCTACCTGCACCACGATGTCGTAAAACTTTTTGGGTTTGAGCCGTGGCAGGCACGACATTTGCGCGCGGCTCTCCACCTGAAACATCCCGATGGTGTCGGCTTTCTGCAGCGCGCGATAAACGGCGGGATCGTCCTGAGGCAGATGCGCCAGATCCACTTCTTCGTGATAGTAATCGCGAATCAGATCGAGCGATTCTTCGAGCACGGCCATCATGCCCAAGCCCAGCAAGTCGACCTTGACGAGACCCAGATCGGCGCAATCGTCTTTGTCCCACTCGATCACCACGCGTCCGGGCATGGTGGCCGGTTCCAGTGGCACGATGGCGTCGAGATGCCCCTGGCAAATCACCATTCCGCCGGAATGCTGGCCCAAATGGCGCGGCAGATTCTGCGTAGCCACATACAGCTTGAGGAATTTTTGAATCTGGGGATTCGCCAGATCGAACCCGGCTTGCCGGAACTGGCGTTCAGCAGTGTCGTCCGGATCCTTCCAGCCCCAATGAGCCACCAGGGCGGAAAGGCGGGCGAGCGATTCCGGCTCAAACCCGAGCGCCTTCCCGATATCGCGCGCAGCGGACCGGCCGCGATAGGTGATGACGTTGGCAGTCATGGCTGCGCCGCGGCTTCCATACCGTGCGTACAGGTATTGAATGACACGCTCGCGTTGATCGCCGCTCGGTAGGTCGAGATCGATATCCGGCCATTCGCCGCGCTCCTCGGAGAGGAAACGCTCGAACAGCAGATCCATCGCCACCGGATCCACCGCCGTAATCCCCAGCGAATAACATACGGCGCTGTTGGCGGCCGAGCCTCGCCCTTGCACCAGAATCCCTTGGTCGCGGCAGAACTGCACCAGATCCCACACGATGAGGAAGTATCCGGAAAGCGCCAATTTTTCGATGAGCGCGAGCTCACGTTCGATCTGGGTGCGGGCGCGATCGTGATACGGGATATAACGCCGGCGCGCGCCTTCATCCGTACGCTGGCGCAGAAACGAATTTATCGTTTCTCCGGGAGGCACCGGATATTTCGGAAATTCATAACCGAGATCGGCGAGCGTGAATCCGAGCCGGGCCGATAGCTCGGCGGTTTCTTCCACGGCTTCGGGAGCGTCGGAGAATAGGCGAGCCATCACGCGTGGAGATTTCAAGTATCGTTCGGCATTACGCGCCAGCAATTGCCCAGCATCCATGACCGTGGTTTTGTGGCGGACCGCGGTGAGCGCGTCGAATAGCTCGCGTTCTTCCGGAGTCGCGTGGCGAACGCCGTTGGTGGCCAGCAGCGGCAGCTTCATCGAGCGTGCGAGTTCGATCACCGCCTGATTGCGCGCTTCCTCGTCGCGATGGAAATGGCGCTGAAGCTCGGCGTAGACGTTCTTCTGGCCGAAAATCTGCGTGAGCTTTTCGAATCGCGTGCGGGTAGGAGCACCTTCGCCGGTCAGACACACCAGCCCTTCGGCATACTGCTCGAACTCTTCTCTGGAGGCAGCAGCCTTGCCTTTCGGCGCGCGCAGCTTCATGGAGGTGATCAGGCGGCACAGGTTCTGATAGCCCGTGCGATTCTCCACCAGTAGGGGATAGCTGTCTCCATCCGCGCCAGTGATCTCCGCGCCGATGTGCGCGCATACCGAGATTTTCTTTGCCGCCATGTAAAAGCGCGGCGCTCCGCAAAGATTGTCGCGATCCATCAGCGCCATGGCGGAATGGCCCAGGTCGGCTGCACGTTCGACCAGATCTTCGGGCAGAGAAGCGGCTTCGAGAAAGCTGAAGGCGGAGCGGCAGTGGAAGTCGACGAACTCAGTCATAAAGACCGCTCCCTCACGGTCGCGGCTCGGCAACCCAAACTGAGCCGCGCGCGTCAGCAAGCGGATGCTGATGGTCAGTCATAGGCGCCTTCGATGAACCACTGCTTCATCAGGTGATCGCGATAGATTCGATACAGCGCGCCATCGCTCAAGGCCAGGTCCCATTCATCGCGATTCCACGAATCAGGACGCCACCAATCGCCGCTGGTGCGCCAGGGTCCGGCGATTTTCACGATATCTCCGCGGCACACCCGCGCCCATAATCTTTTGGGAACGCCGGTTTCAGTTTCGACACGCGCGGCGATGGGCGGACGGAAATAGCGGAACCCAAGACCAGCCGGGGGAACCAAACCCGCGCCGGGCCGGTACGTGTTCAAAAGCCGCGGATGCACCACGTTTTCCGCGCCGACAATGCCGCGAATCTTGCCGAGTGTCAGCTCGAGCTTTTCGGGCTCCGGCGCCGCAGGGCAGAACAAGCCGTGCTGCACGCGCCGCGGTTCCGTAGGCAGGATCGCGAAGCGGATTCGCTCCACCGGTTCATCGGGAGGATGCGTTTCGATATCGTGCTGCACCAGCTTCAGTAAAAACTTGACATCCCGGGTAGGGAAGGGAAGCCGCAGCATCCGGTCCTGGCGATTCAGGGTCAGATGCAAAGCGCCGGCCGCGAGCGATTGAGCATCCAGGCGCGCGCAAAGATCGTTCAGAAAACGGCCGATCAGGAACAGCAACGGCTCGAGCAATTCGAGCGGATGATCGAATTCGATGAATTCCTGATAGGTGGTCGCGGGAATCGCCGGGTTGAGCGGACGATCGAGCGCGCCGCGCGCCAGTTGCAGCAGCCGCAGGCCGCGCGGGCCGAGCCGCTCGGCAATACCTTTCTCGGGCAGGTCGGCGAGACCGGCGAGCGACCGAATCCCCCATAAATCGAGTGTCCGGAAAATTTCAGGATCGGGAGGAAGCGCGTCAATCGGAAGCGTGCCCAGCCGGCCAGCCTCTTGACCCGGTTCGAGCATGGTGAAGCCCGGAAAGTTGCGCGCGGCCAGGATGGCGGCGTCTATCGTTGAAGCAATGGCGGCCTGCGGGAGGCGTGCCAGCCCTTCGATTTGACGCCGGGTGATAGAGAAGACAGCCGTCTGCTCATCGATTTTCTCCACCCATGGAGAGAAAGCTTCAGCCAGAGCTCCGGCGTCCGGAGCATGAATGCACGCATACATGGATGCTTAGACGGCAGCGCGATGAAGCGCAATCTGCTCCTTTCCAATGGGCTTGCGCGGAGCGATCTCGTAGTCCACGCCGCGCAATAAATTTCCAGTGAACAGCGCGCGTCGGCGCTTCATCTCCACCAGCATCGCGGAGCAGGACTTGGTGATCGCTCTTCTGGCAATCACGGCCAGCACGGTGGGCGTGGTTTCCACCGCGCGGCGGAAGCGGAACCAGGTGGTGGCAGGGATCCGGCTGAGCGCGGAATCGGAAGCGTCCGCCAGATCCAGCGCTACCACCCCGAACCCGCCCGAATGGATCACCAGGTCCGCCGCGCGCAAAGCGTGCTCCACATTGCCGCTGCAGCGGATCCAGATGAGTTGGGAAAGCTGAACGCCGGCTGCAGATGCCGAGCAAAGGTCAAAAGCGTCGTGGGCATCCAATAGAACAGCGAACTCTTGCCGGCTGGTGGCAGCAGCCAGAATCGAATGCAGCAAGCTGGTACGGCCCGAGGAACCGGGGCCGATGATCTCGGTAATCCGGCCGCGCGGGCACCCGTGCAAGGCCACGTCGGCTTCGGGGATTCCAGTGGGAAGGTAATCGGGGGTGTCGGCATGTCGCCAACCCAGGGGCAATGTGGACAGCATACATATTTCTCTTGTTCGCCTTTTATTCGCCTAGGAACAGAATATGCCGGGAAGAGGAATCTGTCAAGCCCGCACAGGGCCGGCGCGGCCCTCCAAAAGTTTGATGAACTCTATAATTATCCCGACGCGCCAGGCTCCGTTGTGCGGGCAAGGCCTTTAGAAGATATATACTTCTTTTGGCTTCATGGTTTTGCCCAACTTCTTTATCGTGGGCGCTCCGAAAGCGGGGACCACTTCGCTCTATCACCAACTGGATCAACATCCTCAGGTCTACATGAGCCCGGTCAAGGAGCCGTGTTATTTTGCCTCCGAGATCCGGCCGGAAAACTTTGCGGAAGAGCACCAACCCAGGATCAGCGGTGAAGCCCAGGGACTTCAGGAGTATCTCGACGGATCTATGATGGAGAAACGCTTCGGTGGAATCGTTTCAGAATGGAACGATTATCTCAAGTTGTTCCAAAACGGGACTGGCGAAATGGCCATCGGTGAGGCGAGCGTCTGCTATCTCTGGTCGCAAACAGCGGCTAAAAACATCGCCTCCAAGATCCCCCACGCGAAGATCATCATGATCTTGAGGGACCCTGCGGAGAGAGCCTTCTCGCAATATCTGCACACGGTCGCCGACGGACTGGTCCGTCGATCCTTCCGCGAACAAATTGAGCTCGGCACTAAAAACAGCGGCAAATTCAGCGTTCTGCATCCCTTTCTCGAGTTCGGTCTGTATTACGAGCAAGTGAAGCGATACCTCGAGCTGTTCCCCCGGGAGAACCTGCGCATTTATCTATATGAACAGGATCACGAACGGATTCTTCCGGACGTGCTCGGGTTTCTGAATCTCGATTCCAGCTTCGTACCGGACACGACTCAGAGACATCTGGAAAAAAGGGTGCCAAGAACGATCACCCCGGCATACTTCCTGAAGAAATACGGCATCTGGCAGCAAGCCAAAGCATGGATTCCCACCGCTCTACAGCCGCTTGCGCGAGCCGCCGTCCTCAAGGAGCGCAAGACGGTATCGATAGAACCAATGGATCGGCAGTACCTGATCGACTATTACCAGGAAGATGTTCGGAGACTAGCCAACCTTCTAGAGCGCAACCTCGAAGCGTGGCTCCGTTAGACGAGCCCGCTACGAGGGCACATTGTGACACTCCACATGTGACTTTATTTCACATGTTCGGCGTCTGAAGATGGCTCCTCTTCCGATTTGGGTTTTGACGTGACCGTCTCCAACAGCAAGGAAACGATTAACAATCCGGCGATCGCGGCTCCGATGATCATGAACGACCCCACTTGTTCTACCGAACTTGTTAGCACTTCAGGGTCCAAGCCCGGCCCTCTAGTTTGTAGAGACGCAGACGGCCTCGAAACGGTCCATGGAGTCCACATTAAAATGAGTACACTAGAAGCTGCATGCCCAAAAAATACTCAAGTGCTCCGCCGATGGCGATTGACGTCAACAAGAAGTACACGGCTACCTTCAAAACATCGAGCGGTGAAATCGTTTGCGACCTGTTTCCCAAGGACGCCCCTAAGACTGTTAATAACTTCGTATTCCTGGCCCGCGAAAAGTTTTATGACGGTACGATCTTCCACCGCGTCATCGCCGACTTCATGATCCAGGGCGGCGATCCGACCGGTACAGGACGCGGGGACGCCGGCTACAAATTCGAAGACGAGTTCAAAGGGAACCCCAACAAGCACCAGGTGGGCAGCCTCTCCATGGCCAATGCCGGTCCGGGGACCAATGGCAGCCAGTTCTTCATTACCCATGTGGTCACCAACTGGCTGGACGGCAAGCATACGGTGTTTGGCAAGGTTAAAAAGGGACAGGATGTGGTCAACGCGGTGAAGCAGGGCGACCAGTTGGTCAGCGTGACGATTGAGGAAAGCTAGTGGGGCAGTCCCCCTGGACTGCGGCCGACGCCCTCGTCGGCCTCTTTTCCTTCGCAAAGCCGGACCAGGGGGTCCGGCGCGGACGAGGGCGTCCGCCCTACTTTACCAGCCGAGCGCCAACTGAGCGAACGTCCGCACGCACACACCAGTTGGACCCTTAGCCATAAAGGGCTTGCCTTCATCGAGCCAGGCGGTGCCGGCGATATCGAGGTGCACCCAGGGCGTATCCTCGGCAAACTCCTTCAAGAACCACGCCGCGCTGATCGCCCCGCCCCAGCGTCCGCCGATGTTCGCCAGGTCAGCGAAGGCGCTCTTGAGCAGCTCCTTATAATCGTCATCGAGCGGCATGTGCCACATTTTCTCGCCTTCGGCGCGCGCGGCCGCCATCACCCGGTCGAGCATCGGCTGATTATTCGTGAAAGCTCCAATGTTGACATGCCCCAGCGCGACGACAATTGCTCCAGTCAGCGTGGCGGCATCCGCCAGATGCGTACAGCCGAGCCGGCGCGCGTAGGTGATGGCGTCGATCAGAATCAGCCGGCCCTCGGCATCGGTGTTGAGCACCTCAATGGTCTTGCCGGCCATCGACGTGACTATATCTCCGGGACGCTGGGCGCGGCTTCCCACCATGTTCTCAACGGCGGGAACCAGGGCTGTCACGGGAATCGACGGTTTCAGACGGGCGATGGCGCGCATGGCACCCAACACCGCGGCTCCGCCGGCCATATCGTACTTCATCTTCTCCATACCGTCGGCCGGCTTGATGGATACGCCGCCGGTATCGAAGGTCACACCCTTGCCGACCAGGCCAAGATGATCGCTAGAAGCCGGCGCGGCTGCCGGACGATAACGGACCACAATGAGGGCCGGCGGTTCGGCGCTTCCCTGCGACACGCCGAGCAAGGATCCCATGCCGAGTTCCCGCATTCGAGCTTCGTCGAGGATTTCACATTCGAGCCCGGATTCAGCTGCCATGGCACGTGCGCGCTCCGCCAGAACGGCGGGGGGAAGGAGATTCGCCGGCTCATTCACCAGGCCCCGAGTGAAGTTTTGGCACTCGCCCAAAATGCGCCCGCGCTCAAACGCCGTGTCGACCTTCGCGCCACTGGGTGAACCAGCGACGCAAAACTCATCGAGCGACTTAGCGTCACTCGAAGTCTTGTGCTGATCCGGCTCGAAGTTTCCGAGAACCGCGCCTTCGACGACGGCCGCCGCATCCAGTTCGTTCAACCACCAGGAGAGGCGCTTGACGCCCTTTTGCTTGAGCGTCCGCACGGCCGCGCCCACAGTGTTGCGAAGAGCCGCCGAGTCGAACGCGGAGCGTTTCCCTCCGCCTGCGACCACGAATCGTTTCGCGATAAGCCCGGCCGGCTGATGTAGTACTGCAAGTTCGAAAGTTTTACCGGCGAACTCGCCCGAGGTTCTCAACTCGTCCAGCCACGCCGCCGCGAAGCCGAGCTCTGCCGCCGTAGTCTCTTCCTCAAAGAGAACTACGGCGACAGCGTCGCCCACGATCTGTTCCAGCGGCTGATAGAGAAGTTTGGTATCCATAATTTATTCCTTTGATCTGCGCCGCATTCCAGCGCGCGCCTCGGCGTCCATTTCGCGCTCACGCTCGCTTTCGCGCTTGTCGTGAAGCTTTTTGCCGCGCCCAATCGCCAGCTCGATCTTGATCCGGCCTTCCTTTAGATACAGTTTGGTGGGTACCAGGGTCAGGCCCTTTTCGCGCGTTTCGCCCAGCAGCTTATCGATTTCCTTGCGATGCAGCAGCAGCTTGCGCTTCCGTACCGGCTCATGATTCATGATGTTGCCGTGCGAATACTGGCCGATATGCGCGTTCACCAGCCACGCTTCGTTTCCGGTAACTTCCCCGTATGCTTCCTTGAGCTGGATCTTGCCGTCGCGCGCCGCCTTCACTTCTGTACCAGTGAGGACTAATCCAGCTTCGATTCGATCCGATAGATGGTAATGATGACTTGCGGACCGGTTGTCGCTCAGGATTTTGATTTTCGACTCCACGCAGGGAATCCCAACGGCGTCAATACTTTCAGAGGCTGAAGCCCAAGTGTAACATGGCGGCCGGAGGATGCGCTCTAATTTGATGATAAGAAAATACTTAAGAGCCCTGTTTGTCCTTTGCGCCATCGCCCTGCTCACCGCTGCCTGGTTACAGGCGAAAGACAAGGGCGAGAAATTCTACAAACTGGGGCTAGTCGCCGAACAGAAGCAGGATTGGGATAAGGCGGTCGAGTATTACGAACAGGCGGTGGACGCAGCGCCGGCCAACATGCAATACACCATCGCGATGCGGCGGTCCCGTTTCCAGTCCGGTCAAAAACACGTCGACCTGGGAACGAAACTGCGCAATAGCGGCAAGCTTGAGGAAGCTCTAGCGGAGTATCAGAAAGCTCTGATTGCCGACCCCTCCTCTTCGATTGCGATTCAGGAAATGCGGCGTACGCAAGAGATGATCAAGGCCGGCAAGCCGGGCACGAAGGCCGATGAGCGCGGGTTAACCCCCGCTCAGGAGGCGCGTAAGGAGAGCGATGAGCGCGTGGCGTCGATTCTGTCCCCCCCGGAACTGAAGCCCGTGGTGCGCCAGGTGGGGCCGCTGAAAATGAACAATCAGCCGCCGAAAGTGCTGTATGAAACGGTGGGCAAACTGGCCGGAGTGAACGTGCTGTTCGATTCGCAATATGCCCCGCAAGGGCGCAATTTTAATGTGGAGCTCAGTAACGGCACAGCAGAGCAGGCCTTTGACTATCTGGCGATGCTGACCCACACCTTCTGGAAGGCGGTCTCCGCGAATACGATTTTTGTCAGCGAGGACAATCCGACCAAGCATCGGGATTACGACGACGAAGTGGTCAAGACTTTTTATTTGACCAATGTGACCTCCGTCCAGGAGTTTCAGGAAATCGCGACTGCGATTCGCACCTTGACCGATATTCGTCGTGCGTTCACCTACAACGCTCAGAAGGCTCTGGTGGTCCGCGGCACCACCGACGCCGTGGCATTGGCTGAAAAACTGGTGCACGACTTGGACAAGCCGAAGTCCGAAGTCATCATTGACGTGATGGTTTTGCAGGTCAACAGCGAACGTACTAAGAATTTGGCGGCGACCATCACCAACGCATCCGGCACGGCTGGACTGTCGATGCCAATTGCTTTCACGCCCGGCGGCGTACCTTCGGCGACTTCGACTGCCACGACCACCACCACCACGACCACGACCACGACTCCGGTGACCACCACGCCTACCACCACTGCATCCACCGCGGGAGGAATCACCTTGGGCCAACTTCCCCACATTGGCATCAACGACTTCTCGACGCTTCTTCCCAATGGACTCTTGAACCTGTTGATGACCGACACTAAGACGAAAGTGGTCAATTCGCCGCAACTGCGGGCCTCGGACGGCCAGAAGGCGACGTTGAAGATTGGAAACCGCATTCCGTACGCAACCGGGAGCTTCCAGCCCGGCGTGGGCACGGTAGGCGTGAGCCCTCTGGTTTCGACGCAATTCCAGTATGCGGACGTTGGAGTGAACGTGGAAATCACGCCTCAGGTGCACCCCTCATCCGACGAAGTGACGTTGCACATCGACGTTGAGGTTTCAAGCGTGTCTCAGTATGTCAACCTGGGCGGCATCTCGCAGCCGGTCATCGGCCAAAACAAGAACGCGGCGGATGTTCGCTTGCGCGATGGCGAAGTGAATATTCTGAGCGGCCTGAGCTCTTTGTCGGATGCGAGCACGTTGAACGGCATTCCCGGGCTGACCAATATCCCGGTGCTGGGCAAATTTCTATTCGGCAACTCCACCACGGACAAGAGTAACGGGGAACTGCTGATTGCTTTAATTCCGCACATCGTGCGGACACCCGACTATACGACGCAGAACATGCGTGGCATTTACGCCGGAAGCGACGCGACGGTGAAGTTGATGTTCGCCCCGAAGGAAGACTCGAGCGCTCCTGCTACGGAAGGCGCGGCGCCCGCGGCTCCGCCAGCCGCTGCCGCGCCAGCCGTTGCACCAGCCCCGGCGGGCGCGAAGCCGGTGGCGCCTCCCGCGACTGCCCCCGCGCCTGGGCAACCTCGTCTCGGCTTCCTGCCGGCGGCGATTCAAGCCGCGGTCAGCAGTCCGGTGGTTGTGACCGTCCAGGTTGAAAACGCAAACGACGTAGCCGCGGGTTCGCCCATCAAGATCAAGTTCGATCCAGCCCAGTTGCGGCTCAATGACATCACGCCGGGTGAATTGTTGTCGCGGGATGGCGGGCGGGTCACCACCGTGAAGGACATTCGAAACGACGCAGGAGAGGCTACCCTGACGATTTCCAGGCTGCCCGGCTCGCCGGGCGTTTCCGGGTCGGGGGCAATCGCCACTCTGAATTTTGTCGCGGTGGGAGCGGGATCGAGCACCGTCTCCCTGACCGACTCGGTGGTGAAGAATTCAAAGCAGGAGTCCATAACGGTGACGCTCGCTGAACTTCCGGTGAAGGTGCAGTAAGAATAGCGGCGGCGAGAAAGCTATGAGACGCAAGGGAGAACGCGGGCTTACTCTCATCGAGCTGATTGTTGCGTTCACGATCATGTCGCTACTGACGGCCATGGCGGTGCCTTTGGCGCGCTACCGGGTGCGGCGGGATCAGGAACGCGAACTGCGCTACGCGCTGCGGCAGGTCCGCAAGGCGATCGACGATTATAAAGACGCCACGCTGACGCAGAAGATTGAAGTGAAGCTAGGGAGCGACGGCTATCCTGAATCGCTCCAGCAACTGGTCGACGGTGTGAAGCTGCTGCAATCGCCGGACGGCAAGAAAGTCAAATTTTTGCGCCGTATCCCCAAGGATCCGATGACCGGTACGTTTGAATGGGGGCTGCGCAGCACGCAGGATGATCCGACGTCGACCAGTTGGGGCGGCCAGAATCTTTTTGATATCTATACGAAGTCCACGGAGCGAGCGCGAGATGGAACGCTGTATTCAGACTGGTAAGAGCTCACCGCGTGGGGCGCGCCCGCTTCTGTCGAAACGGGCAGGCTACACACTGATCGAAATGGTGATCGTGATCGCGATCATCGGGACTTTGGTCTCGATCGCGGTACCGCTGTACCAAAAATCGCTGCTGCGGACCAAAGAAACCTTGCTCAAGAATAATCTGTTCACGCTTCGGACGGTTCTCGACGAATACACGTTCGATAAGCAAAAGGCCCCGCAGAGCCTGGATGATTTGGTGAACGAGGGCTACTTGCGCGCGGTGCCGATCGATCCGATTACCGGAACCAATCAGTGGAAAACGATTATGGAGGACGCAGTGTCGTCAGTGAACCAGACGATGCCAGGGATTTTCGATGTCCAGAGCATGTCGAATGCGAAGAGCCTCGAAGGCACGCCCTATTCCGATTGGTAGCTCCGCCCGTTGCGTGATAAACTGGGGTTCGAAGTTTCCCGCCCTGCGATCCCCGGTCGTCTAATGGTAGGACAGCGGCCTTTGGAGCCGTGAATCGTGGTTCGAATCCATGCCGGGGAGCCACTACTTTCTCACCCCAACTCCAGACGCATATTTTGTTGACAGCAGCGCGCGCCGCTCGCTTCGCCCTTATCCCCCACATTCCACAGGTTCTCGCGTGTCCCGCGTTTTCTCCGGTTGGAAGGTAGATTCTTCGGGGCTGCGCGCACAACCCCTGGGGTTGCGGCCGAACCCCGGCTTTTCAGTTGCGAATTCTCCAGTTTCTCCGGTTGACAGGATGAGTTTGTTGACAGGAAGGTTGAGCGTGGGACCCCGAGACTAAACTTTCCAACTTGTCGGAACCTAGGATCACCGTGGTTTTTGATACCGTGACCGGCACTTCGCTGGGTCGCAAGCATGTTCTCGATACTGATCCCTGCAAACTTCCTCCAACCAGACTTAGCGGGAAGCTGGGCCGGAGATGACAATTGGTACATGGCATTCGAAGTGAAATTGGAGAAGCCCTTCGCCGGATTCGTAGTTGATACGGCACGACCTGGCGAACAAATGCTCATCCAGACTTCTGGCTTTCGCACGTCATCAGAGGGTGAACCCTTCATCCGAATACTTGAAGGTCTATCCCAACACATACTCTCAAACGGGTCGTTTCAGCCTTCCAGTATTCATCACTTCCTGATCGTTGCGGGCCCCGACGGCAGGCTCACCATATACGTCAACGAGCTTGAGATCAGGTCAAAGATCCAGGCCCGGCACTCCAGGCGGGCTGGCGAGGCAGTCTGGTCGACTGACATTGCAGACATCGTCGAGGTCAATATCGGAGTCGATATCCCGACAGATCACGGCATGTGTTTGCTGTTCTCCGTTGGTTGGCGCAAAGGTCTTTACTTCGACTTTGTCCCTCTCTCTCCGGAGCGACAACCGCGGGACTATCCGATCGGGCCCGTGCTGGGAGCCGCATGGTCTGCGCTGATGTTCCAGGAGCGCTTTAGTCTCACGGAGGACCAGTGGCAATGGCTAATCGATCAAAAGATGTTTCTGTTCATCGGGCTGACACCCCAGTTGCTGCAGCAGATCGTTACACACGCTGAGAAGAAGTGGGCTCTGGATCGGCTGAGCGACCAAGTCACAGCCTGTGCCAAGGCGGTCGCTCCAGAAATCGAGGGTCTCGCCGAAGGCTCGCCACTCTTTCAGCCGGCCGCAGCTGCGCTTAAGATCGGCTTGAGGCACTTTGTCGCCGGTGAGGCCTTCAGCGGCGCGAGTGTTCTCTATCCGGCAGTGGAGGGCATCCTGAGGCGGCATTATGCGTCTCGAAACTCTGTTAGCTACCCCCGACAAACCCGGTTAATTGAGGAAGCGAAGCGAGCCGGTCAGGCTGGCCGCCATGCTTACTGCTTGCTCCTGATTGAGCGGTTCGATGCCTATCTACGACAAGTCATTTTCGCTGATTTCGAATGGAAGAACCCAATTGGAGTATCAAGGCACACTATTGCGCACGGTGTTATCGAGCCCGATCAATGTGATGAGGTGTCTGTCGCGCGAGTAGTCCTTACGATTCAGCATTTGCTATTGTCGTTGAGTCCTCCACCCGACGAGGTCCATTCCGCTTGACAACCTTCCGGTCTAGACCTTTGGTAGGGCCCTTGGCATTTCTAAACGGAGTTCGAGGAGATCGTGGAGGAAAGCGGGCCGCGCCGCGGGTCATGGACCAGAACCGGTCTTGCCCGCGTCGCGCGACGATCAACCGATACAACGTTCGGCGCCAGCCCTGGGCGTGAGCGGGCCAACTTCGATCTGTTCAATGGACCTCGGTTTGTGGGGGCCGGAAACTTGAGCAGGCGCGAAGCGGGCTCTAGTCGCATCTGCGCAGAGGGCCGCTCTCCTCACCGAGGGCATTTCGTAAGATCGCGCGCAATCAGATAGTCCGTATCCAGTGCGAGCGCGACGCGGTTGGCCTTCGCCACCTCGCTTTCGGGAATTATCAGGTCCGCGTGGCCGTAAACCAAACAGCGGCTTGGCGTAATCGGAATTTGGCAGCAATAGCCAAAGGATTCTGGAAGAAGAAACTCACCCTGGTCGGCCGTCACTGCGCCCCAGTTCGCGTTTCTTAAACGCGTCAGCCGGCGATCGATTTCCCTGAAGATCTGAAATCCCGAAACAGACCTGCCGGACAGCATCTGATCGGAATTCATGAACATCCCGCCTATTTTCTCCAGTTGTTCGCGCTGATTCTTCGTCAGCGGATCAGGCGCTACGCCGGTGACCGGCGTGTCGCCGATGGGATTGTGCTTCTGTTGCGCCCTGATTTGCCACAGTATGAAAAACCTAGATGCGGCCACGGATTCGTCCACTGTCAGAGTCGCGCCGCCGTTGGCAATTCGATCTGCAACAATCTGGAATTCATCCTCGATGGATTTCATGTACCCGGATTCGGCGCGCTGGTCCCAGGTCCGGGTCGCGCAAAACAACGGATTGTCGGGCACTGCTCTAAACGTCTTGTTGTTTCGGCGCAACCAGACTTCCACTGTGCCGGCCGAATCGGCAAAACGTTCTATACTGCGGGCCGGGTGCACGTGCTGATTGATGGTTAGCTGATGCGGGTTCCCTTTTTGAACCTTGCCATCTACCATCGGTTAGCTCACCTTCTAGTCTATTAAACGAAGTGGACTCCGGCGCAACAGGCGGCTGTCTCTAAGAAGGCAGGAACTTCCGTGGGCGTCATACATCGTTCCTCTCGTCGAAGCTCTCTGACCCAAAAGGCCGCAAGAAGATCACCGACCTCGCGCGGGCCCACAGTCGAGGTTCGGTAGAAATGCGTCGACCACCCGATGTTCCCGAGATACGGGGTTCGCGTCCACTGAACGGTTGGAACCAGCCGATGACCATGCTTGCGGCAGAGGAGGCCGCATGTATGGCACGTCGAAACAACAGAGGGAAATGCCCGATCGCGAAGATGGTCCTTCGCCTACCTGATCTGGAGCAATCGAAAAACGCGGTGCTAAACTCGTTGGCCGCGCCCAGTTCGCAAGAGTCTTATCGCCACGCGATGGAGGAATTCATCGGCTGGTACTGCTCCGAACCGCGATTGTCCTTCAGCCGAACCGTTGTCCTTCGATATCGGTTCTTCCTGGAACAGAAACCCTTGCGCCTTCGACGATCAACGTTCGCCTGGCCGCCGTGCGGCGGCTTGCCTACGAGGCCTCGGACACGGGCCTCCTGAGCCCGGAACTAGCGGCCGGCATCCGCCGCGTGAAAGGCGCGAAGCGGTTGGGCGTTAGGATTGGCAACTGGCTGACGATCGAGCAAGCAAAAGGTCTGCTGCAGGAACAGCCGTCGGAGGGCCTCCGAGCCAAACGGGACAGGGCAATCCTTGCAGTCTTGATTGGATGTGGCTTGCGACGCGCCGAACTGGTCGCGCTCAAGGCGCAAGATTTCCAGATCCGGGAGGAGCACTGGGTCATCGCAGATCTGATCGGCAAAGGAAAGCATATTCGCACGGTTCCTGTCCCGGTTTTGGGTGAAACGAACTGTCGACGCCTGGACCGCAGCCGCCGAGATCACAGGCGGCGCGATATTCCGACGGGTAAAACGCAATGGGCAAACTTTGGGGCGCGGGGATCACGCCGAAGGCGATCTGGCATGTGGTGAAGGCAGCTGCCATAGCGCGCTGGCATTAACAACCTTGCCCCACATGATTTGCGCCGTAGCTGCACCCGGTTCTGTCATTTAAGCGGTGGAGAGCTGGAGCAAATCCAATTCCTGCTTGGCCACGCATCGGTTCAGACGAGCGAGCGTTACCTGGGCTGCAAGCAGAAGCTCCGTCACGCGGTCAATGACAATCTCGGTGTGGAGGACTCCTAATGGGCGCTGTCCCACAACCGGACATCTGGCTCGCCAAACCGCGCCATTTCTGTTGCCAGTTGCGACAATGGACGTTTGCGCATGCTATGGGATCGTACTACGCATTAGAAATTGTATTGGTCACGGAGCGGCAGACGTTCTTCTCGAACAAAGGCCTTCCCCCTTCAGAATTGATGACGCTGTTTAGGTTCAGCGATCGGGCCTTCCCGTCTTTCCCTAGTGGTCTGGAGGATGATCCCGAACCCTATATTCCAAGTCACGCGTACCAAGTGTCGGTGCCCAGAATGATCGAGCGGTTGGAAATCATGGGTTTTACGATTCCTTCCGCCAAGCGCGATTTGGAGCGTTGTATCAAAGCAGAGCTGCTCGACTTCGACCGGCAAATAGGTTCAGAGGACTTCAGTGCGACGTACCTCCAGGTTCTCAAAAAACGGCGCCGCCTGTTTCAGCAGTTTACTCTCGATCGCTGGGCGAACAGTATTCGCCGCCTCAGAGCGCTGGGGATTCTTCACTCCTACAGCATTCCGGAAGGCTACACGGGCCTGACTCCATTGCAGCATTATATCCTCAATACGGCGGACGATTGGGAATGGTACCAATTCGGGCTTCCGGTATCTGACCTGCGCTATCTCATCCGCGCCCTGCTCATGTGTTCCCGGCCTGATGAGCACGTGCTTCTGGATCTGTCTGAGCTAGAGGTCGCAGGCTATTTTGAGGAAGAGGAGCAACCGGTAGCTGATGCGTCGGCGGAGGCGCTGCGCCTTGGTAGGGTGTGTGAGAAGATCCTCGTGCTCACCGAGGGTCGCACCGACACGAGAATCTTGTCCAAGAGCATGACGGTGCTCTACCCGCATTTGGCGGACATGTATTCGTTTCTGGATCACGAGGCCTTTCATTTCGGTGGTGGAACGGGGAACCTCGCAAGCCTCGTGAAAGGCCTTGCGGGCGTGGGCATCGGGAACCGCGTCATCGCCGTCTTCGACAACGACACCGCTGGCGCAATCCAAGCCGAAGAAGTGCGAAAACTCAAACTACCCGAGAATTTCCGCATCCTCACGCTCCCGCCCCTGAAACTGGCTCGGCGTTACCCGACGCTCGGTCCAAATGGAGCACTCAAAACGGACATCAACGGTAGTGCATGCAGCATCGAACTCTATCTCGGAAACGCTGCCCTCACGGGAGACGACGGCTCGCTAGTCCCGGTACAGTGGAAGGGATACGAGCCCAAGCTGCGCCGCTACCAAGGAGAACTCATCGACAAAAGAAGCGTAGAAGAACGGTTCCTCGAAGCGCTCGGCACCCTTGGCGAACTCGACGACGCCAACCTAGCCCCAATCCGCGCCGTACTCAAGATGATCTTCACCGCATTCGCCGACAAGGAGTAACCAGCGTTGATCATTGATATCCCAGCCCCGAAAGATTTCTTTGATTCTGGTATCGAACTCTTCGACTTCGCTTGGGATACGGTGGCCAACCTGATCACGAACCTCTCACAGGCGATCGACATGGGAGTGGAAGAGGGCGACGTCAGTGAAGAATACTGGGCGGCCTCTAAGCGAAGATTGACGACAGCCTTGGCCATGACGCAACAGGGCGTAGAATTCATCCTCAAAGGAAAGATCGCCGAGGTATCGCCTTTCCTGCTTCTGGCTGAGGGGCCCTCCAAATGGCCATCCCCATACGAAGGGC
>JBEKBK010000031.1:0-29051 GCA_050015435.1 Bryobacteraceae bacterium | reverse complement strand
GCAGCACCATCAGGCCAACGATGGCCAAGTCGCGCGAGGTGCGAAAACTGTGCCAGAAGCGATGGACCTCATCGATCGACAAGGGCACAATCAATCGTTTGGGCGTCTTCACCCGAAGCTGAGTCAGCGCCGGACGTAGCCGTCCATAGCCCAGCCGTGATTGCCGCCAGTACCAGTTCTGAAAGCCGGGCGCAAACAGACGCGCGGCTTCGGGAAACTCACGCCGCATGGCACGCTCGACGGTTCCTACCCGACGATTAATACTGGCGGCAGCAGGCGGCGGATTCTCATTGACCTGGAAGCGAATGTAGTCGAGGAAGGTGGACTCGGTCAGGGCCTGTTGGGTGATCGCGGAGGTCTTATGAGCGGCCACCCACCAGCGGAGGAAATGGAGCAGATCGTGGGCATAGCTGCGCAGGGTGGAATCGGCGACGCCACGGACTCGCTCCTGGTCCAGATATCGATTGATCCACGCCACGTCCTCGCCGCTGTGTTCGACCACGCGAAAAACACTGTGTGCGTTACTCAGTCCGTGCTGTTGAGCTACACGGAATCTCACAGGCAAGCCTCCTCCAACAGGCGCTGAAACTCGTGAGCTTTGCCGCCACCGACAAAGAAGCTGTTTGGATCGTGGCCCTCGGGAAGTGAGACCAGGCGAGTAGGGATGCCTCGTTCCCGGAGACTTCGTGAGAGGCACTGGGCTGCGTGTTGGCCACTGCCGTTGCCGTCCGCATCAAAGGTTAGATAGATGGCTCGGGGGCCGTCACACAGTTGCCGAAACTGGCGCGCATTGAGATGGGTTCCCAGTGCACAAGTGACGTTGTGAAAACCGGCCTGCCACACAGCGGCGTAGTCGAACAGTCCCTCCACCAGAGTCACTTCCGGGTATCGCCGGGCCTGTTCCCACGCATACAGGCCGCCTTTGGGGCTGGGCAGGAAACGATGCGGTGGAGCCGAAGCCGAGATGCTGCGGCCATAGAGATTGCCTTCCAGGGGAAAGACGACGCGATGCACGTAGGCGTCATAACCGAGGGAAGTCACCAGACCGGCTTGACGCAGAGCCGAGAGTGGATAGCCCAACTGCATCCGCCAAGCTCGCAGACAACCACCGCCGGGTGCGTAGCCGATGCGCATGTGCTCGATCAGTTCCGGCGAGCGGACTCCGCGTTGCTGGAGATAGGCCACCGCCTCACTGTGGCGGTGTAGCTGCAAGCGATAAAAATCCGCGGCGTGCTGCAACAACGGCGCCAAGCCACGCCATTGGCGCAGCAGCGCCAAGGCTTGCGGGAACTTCACGTCGTGATAGATTTCGGCAAAGCGAATCACATCGCCGCCGCGGCCACAGCCGTAGCAGTAGAACAGGCTCTTGCCGGAATCCACCAGGAAGCTGGGTTTGCGATCGGCATGCAGCGGACACAGCCCCATCCATCGACCGCCGCTGAGGGGCCGGACCGGTTGCCAATCCTGAGCCTGCAGATAGTCCAGCAGAGGAATCTGCTGTTTCAACTCGTCGAGGCTTTGGCGATTCACGGACTGCTTGCCTCCAGCGCCAGAATACGGCAGAGGCAAGCCAGATCCCAGGCAAGGAGGGTGGGTGTTTGCAAAAAGTGCACGCCATGAGCTCCGGCCTGCGCCCAGCCCCACACGCTGAGCAGTCGCCGCTGGGCCCATCGACGCACCGTGGATGGATCGGGCAAGCGTGACGGACTTGGCAGTGCGGTGCTGCTTGCTCAACCGAGTCACCGGCACAGATCCGCTCACAGGCGAGCTGTCGACACCGCAAAGTGTAGTGCCCGGACGGCGCCAGCTCATCCGGCAAGATCGTAAACGTCTTCCGGCACGGCTGACAGATTCCGCGCCGCACCCAGATGCCCGCGCGCCGGTCATCGTGACTCTGACGAAGTCGCCGGCCGTGGCCGAGGATGGTATCGTCCTGGCAAACCGGACAGCGCCGCGGTAGAAGTTCCAGGGGGATTACCCCGGATCGGTGTTGTCTTTCGCCTCGGGCAGTGCGATAAAGAGAATCACGGCTGGCGTGAAGGCCCGCCGCTGACCATCCTCTGCGAAAGTTTCGATCCGCTGGCCGGGCCTTCACCCCCGGCAAAGTCAGTTTCGGACGAAAAAAAGAATACTGCTTTGCGCTGCTGACCGCGAGCCCCTCACTCAGGAGATTGGCCGGTATAAAAGGACTTAGTGGAACCCAGAATCCGCCCGCGCCAGAACACGTACCACCGCCGCGCGGAAAACGCGAACTTCCTTAGAGCCCCCAAAGCCCCCAAGCAGCTCGATTATTTAGCTTGAAGTGTATCCAGGTAGCCCGACAGCGTGAACAAGCGATAAGTAACCGCGGTCTGACTGGAATCGATGCTTCTAAACACAGTTCCCCAGACCGGCATGTCTCTCGAACCATGAGCGTCGGTGCTCTTGGGGTCTACGCCTTCGATGTAGGCGCGGACTCGCTCAGCCGGGAACTTCCCACCGTTTTTCTTAGCGAGCAGCGTAAGATCCGTAGGCGCCTTCTTGAGAGCAGCCGCAGCCGGTCCACTCCCTTTCCCATCCACACCGTGGCAGGAAGCGCACCATGTCTTGTACATCTCTTGGCCGGACAGGGAAAATGTAATCTCAATCTTCTTGTTTGGATCCTGAGTCTTGTCTTGAGCAAAGACCCCGGTCAAAGGAATTAGAATCAGGGAGCCGAAAATAAGTGTGCGCATCTCGTCGCAATCCTTTCGCGTAAGGAGTTGCAATCGCAATACCGGTGGAAACACACGCAGAACTCATGTTTTTGTAGGATGTTTGGGTGAAGTCGCGCAATTGCATGGGGCTTTCAGCGCATTTCATTTTGGGACGATTGGAAACGCCGCACGCCCTCGGCGAATATCCCCGGAGGTGTCAGCAAGCTGACCACGAGAAACGCCTCCTCTTCGAAATCGAAAAAGAAGCCAGGTTGCACGAGAACGTCATGCTCGGCGAGCAGGGCGAGCGCCCATTCTTCTTCGGTCCTGGTTCGCGGCACTCGAATGGTTGCGTACCATCCGCCTTCCACCTGGAGCACCCGGCAGGCGGAATTCGCGTCGATCGAATGCCTCAGATGCGCGAGGTTGCATTTCGTCCGGTCCTGAATCTGCCGGCGGACCTGTGCCGAGACGTCGAGCCAACGCGGCAAAGCGAGTTGTGCCGGCGCGGCGACGGACAAATAGGTATCGGCGATCAGTTCCAGCCGCTGCAACGCGGCTTCATGACCCGGCCCGCTTGCCACAATCCATCCAATCTTCATTTGCGGCAGGCCGGCGATCTTCGAAAGGCCGCTCATCGAAAACGAGAGCGCCGCTTGAGCCGCGGTGAGTGAGCTGACTCGCGTAGAGTCTGGCGCAAAGGCGTAGTCCGCGAAGACCTCGTCCGATAGGATCGCGATCTGACGCGGAGCGGCCAATGCCTCGATTCTTTCGAACTCGTCATGTTTCAGAAAGGACCCGGTCGGGTTGTTCAGATTCACGACTACAATCGCGCGTGTGCGAGGACTGATCGAATTGGCCAACGCATCGAGGTCGACATGCCATGCCTCGTCATAGCGTAACGGATATTGACGGACCCTTACAGACTCAAGATTTGCGAGAAATTCGAAGAGAGGATAAGAGGGTCGTGGCGTCAAAATTTCATCGCCCGGATCCGCCAGCAGCTTGAACAGGAACGCATAAGCTTCGCTCGTGCTGGCCGTGATCAGGATGCGATCGGGCGGAACGCTCGCGCCGCGTTCGGCATAGTATTGCGAGACCGCCTCTCGCGCCGAATCGAGACCTCGTGGAGCCGGCCGATAGAGCAGCGAACGCGGGTCAGCCAGCGCGGCCAGGATTTCGTCGCCTGGATAAGTCAGTCCAGCGGAGGTTGGATTCGACTCGGTCAGATCCAGCACCTGCATCCGCGCGCGGCGCTTTTCCTCAACCAGAAGAGAGAGAGGATTCGGGCGAAGATCCCACTGTAAGCGGCTCGAAAACACGCGAACAATCGTAGCAAAACCGTCAAACGATATGATAAGGTTCTATGGCTGCCAACCCTGCCGCTCAACCTAATCCTGGATTGATATTTGACACGCTCACTTCGTATCAGAAATGCATGGCTCTAAAGGGAGCCATTGACCTGGAGCTCTTTACGCACATCGCCGATGGCGTCGTGACGGTCCCGGCGCTCGCGGCACGATCCGGTGCATCCGAACGGGGCGTGCGCATTCTGTGCGACTACCTGACCATCCACGGATTTCTTACCAAACAATCCGGGACCTACGGGCTGACTGCGGACTCTAGTCTGTTTCTGAACAAACATTCCCGGGCTTATATGGGGTCGATGGCGAACTTCTTGACGCATCCGGTCCTGCGAACTGAATTTGACGACGTCGCCGCCGTGGTGCGTAAAGGCGGGACAGTGACGCAGGATACCGCCGCATTGCCAGGCAACCCGATCTGGGTCGAGTTCGCGCACTCGATGACCTCCATGGCGCGCATGTCCGCGCGGCTCATCGCCCCGCTGGTCGCGGAGCCGGGCAGGCCCATGAAGGTTCTCGATATTGCCGCAAGTCATGGTTTGTACGGCATCACCGTGGCGACCCATAATCCAGCCGCGGAAGTTGTCGCGGTGGATTGGGAGAACGTACTCCAAGTTGCGGTAGAGAATGCGGCCGCCGCGGGTGTTGCGAATCGCTATCGGACGATTCCAGGCAGCGCGTTCGCGGTGGACTTCGGCGCCGGATACGATCTCGTTCTCATTACCAACTTTTTTCACCACTTTGATCCGCCCACCAACGTGAAATTTCTCAAAAAGGTGCGGGCCGCAATGAAGCCCGGAGGAACGGTGGCGACAGCCGAGTTCGTACCGAACGACGACCGCGTCAGCCCGCCAGGAGCCGCGTCGTTCAGCTTGGTCATGCTCGCCGGGACGGCAGGGGGTGATGCTTATACATTCAGCCAGTTTGATCAGATGTTCCGAGAGGCCGGCTTCGGCGAGAGCGTTCTAAGATCACTCGACCCGGTCCCGCAGCGGTTGATACTTACGTCAAACTGATGTCGCGCATGAGGAGACTAATCGAAGGGATCCTCATAGTAGGAGGCGGAGTGCTCGGCGCTGTCCTGGCGCACGTCCGCACCCACAGCGAGATCGAGGCGGCGGGAACCGCCTGGAGTTTGACGCTTCTTCCAGGCCTGATCTTCATCGTCCCGCTGGGCGGGGTGCACGGATTCCTGGCTGAAGTGATCTGGCCCGTCATCATAGGTTGCAACGCGCTCGCCTATGCATTGATCGTTTTCCTTGTGATATTCGGGTTCCGTCGTCTCTTCGCGCTCAAAACAGAACGGGTGACGAACGTCACAGTACGTAAGTCGCATTGACACGATGAATTTCCGTCTGATCTAATGAAGGAGTCCACTAACACTGTTCCTCAGTAGCTCAATGGTAGAGCATTCGGCTGTTAACCGAAGGGTTGTAGGTTCGAGTCCTACCTGAGGAGCCAATTTATTTCTCTCCTAACCCACACGCCCGTTTTGTTAACGCCATCCGTCTTGCAGGGCCTTCGATAGCCTCGCAAGATATCCCCAATTCCGCCATACATTTCCAGACGATTCTGTTCTCTCCTTCCAGCCGGGAAGAGCCGTTGTGGTTGCCCGGTGAGTCTGCGGTGGCGCCCTTCCGACTGACTTCTCCGTCTCTCCCGAGAACGCCCACTTTTGGTTAACGCGGCGAACGTCTTGGTTTCCACTTTTCGAACTCTTTGCGTATGTTTACAGCGGAGGGTGATTCGCACCCTCTAGCCACTCGACAGCGGAACGACCGCGAAGCGGACTTTCGTTGTGGTGCAAATCCACAGCGAGGTGATTCGTTTTGGGCATTCCGACTGAAGATCTGCGATCCATCGCCAGTATTCTCGCCGCCGGCTACCTCCGGCATCGCGAACAACTCCGGCAAAAAGATGCTGCCGTTGACTGTTCCACGACTTCGAGCCGTCATGGACACGAGGTTAACGGTCATGAGAATGGAGAACGAAGTGGAGAATGCGATGCGGAAAGAGATTGATGAACTGAGTAGGATGCCAGTCAGCCAGCTCCGCCAGAAATACCTTGAAGTGTTCGGCGAGGAGTCTCGATCGAATCACAAACAATTCTTGTTTCGGAGGATCGCCTGGCGCATCCAGGCAAATGCCGAAGGCGGCCTTTCCGAACGTGCACGCCGCCGCGCGCTGGAAATCGCCAATGATGCAGACCTGCGCATCCGAGGACCCAAAACCAAGTTTGGGGCAGACGTCACACTGGACCCCAAGCTCAGCGTCAGCCGCAAGGTGGCGAGCGGGCTCGATCCGCGGTTGCCGCCGCCGGGAACCTACCTGGAACGCGAATACAAGGGTCGTCGAGTCATTGTGAAAGTGCTCGTGAACGGATTCGAGTTCGATGGCGAGATCTACCGATCCCTCAGTGCAATCGCCCACGAGGTGACTGAAACGAAGTGGAATGGCTTCCTCTTCTTCAACTTGACGTCCACGGAGGAGAAGCCCAATGGCAAGGAATAGAGTTGCGCTTGCGCCGGGAAACGCGTCGAAGGGATCGGCCAACGGGAAGACCATCCGGTGCGCGATTTACACTCGCAAGTCCACCGAGGAAGGGCTCCAGCAGGAGTTCAACTCCCTTGATGCCCAACGGGAAGCATCTGAGGCGTTCATCGACAGCCAGAGGCACGAGGGCTGGCAGGTGATCACCGACCATTTCGATGACGGCGGATACACGGGCGGCAATATGGATCGCCCGGCACTAAAGCGGCTCCTGGCAGCGGTCGAGGCTCGGTCCGTGGACTGCGTGGTAGTTTACAAGGTCGACCGACTCAGTCGGTCCCTGCTCGACTTCGCCCGAATCGTCGAGATCTTCGACCGGAACGGCGTTAACTTCGCGGCGGTGACCCAGCAATTCAACACCACGAATTCCATCGGTCGCCTGACATTGAACATCCTCTTGTCCTTCGCCCAGTTCGAGCGCGAGATCATTTCGGAGCGCACGCGGGACAAGATGTCGGCCGCGCGACGGAAAGGCAAATGGATCGGCGGCCATCCGGTGCTTGGGTACGACATCGACACCAAGGGTGGCCGGATCATCGTCAATCGTGCCGAGGCGGAGCAGGTCCGCACCATCTTCGAACTGTACCTGGAGCATGGCTCGTTGCTGCCGGTCCTGCGGGAAATCCCACGGCGCGGCTTGGTGACCAAGAGATGGACGACTGAGGATGGCAACATTCGAGGCGGGAAGCCCTTCACCAAAGGCTCGTTGCACGCGATCCTGACCAATGTCCTCTACACCGGAATGGTTGACCACAAGGGCGTCCTTTACGCGGGCGAGCACGACCGGATCATCGATCAGAAGACCTGGGACAAGGTCCACGAGACGCTTCAGCACAACGGCTGTGACAAGGGCGCCACCGTCAGGAACAAGCTGGGTGCTCTGCTACGTGGGGTCCTCTTCTGCGTTCCATGCGGAACCCCGATGATGCATTCGTACACGATGCGGCGGTCGAAGCGTTACCGCTACTACGTCTGCTATAACGCCCAGCAACAAGGATGGCAGAAATGCGAGACGAAGTCTGTTCCGGCGCAAGCGGTCGAGTCCGCCGTCCTGGCTAGCATTCGCCGCATCGGAACCGATCCGAAACTGGCGGAAGCCGTTGCCGCCGAGGCGCTCGATCAAGTGGCGCGGCGACGCCGAGATCTCGACCAGCAGTTGGATACAGAGCGCCGGAGCCTCCGGCAACTCAACCAGAACCTGGCTCGCGAGGCAGCCGACACCAGCGCGGACTCAGGCGCACGTTTCGAGCGGATTGTCGGCCTTCAACGGGAGATCGAAACCACCGAGCAGGGATTGGCGGAACTCGTCGCCGAACGCAAGGATCTCGACTCAGAACGGATCAACGCCGAGGACCTCAGACGCACCCTGGCTGACTTCGCCGCCATCTGGTCGTCGTTGACCACCCAGGAGCAGGAGCAGATGATCCATCTGCTGGTCGCCAAGGTCGGCTATGACGGGCGGACCGGCAAAGTCACCGTTAATTTCCGCAGCGCAGGTGCCAAGGAACTATGCCAAGCAAAAAGCTAACGACAGTAGCCGCCGAGCCAAACCAAGACGGCTCCATCCAGATTGAGTTGACGCTGCCAGTGCGCCCGCGTCGCCACGAAAGCCGTAAAGGCGGGCAGCCCGGCTCGGTCTCTGATGCGGGAGGCCGGCCGCGAGTTCCTCGAATCACCCGGCTAATGGCCCTCGCCATCAAGTTCCAGGCGATGGTCGAGCGTGACGAAGTTCGCGACTACGCCGATCTCGCGCGATTGGGGTACGTCACGCGCGCCCGGCTGACGCAAATCATGAACCTGCTGTTACTCGCGCCTGACATCCAGGAACGCGTTCTGTTCGGAATCTCATCTAGTGGTGGCAGTGAAAGAGCCCTTCGGGTGGTGTGCGCCGAAGTATATTGGCCGGACCAGCGTTCGCGGTTCGAAGACGGCCGAGCCCGAGCAACTGAACTTTAAAAATTCGGCATCGACGTGGATCTCAGCTTCCAGCCTCCTCGCGCAGCCTCTTGTAGGCCTCTGAAGAGAGCCAGCCCGTGACGAGTTTTTGAAATACGGCGTCGTTCATGAATCGAATGAAGATTTCCTCGTTCTGGTCCATGCGCTCCACGAAGAGGGTTTCGAGCAGGTTCTTGAATACCAGCTCGAACTTGTCGCCCGGGTTTACTGCAGCGGCCTGCTTGAGCGCGCCATCAGCAATTGCTGCTTCGACGAGTTGATTGAAGAACAACTGGTCGGCCTGGTTGAAGTCCGTGCCGAAACGCTCGTTCAAGATGTCAATCAACTGGGAAAGAGATACGGGCTGTTCGCGGACTATGCCGCCGCCCACTTCGGAGGGCCCGTCCAATCGATCCGCCCGACCTCCACTGAGACTGATCGAGCCTTCGGCGATCTTTTGCAGGCGATAGTACTCTAACCGCACATCGTCATCGAACTGGTAGGCCGGACCACCCCGCCTTCGCGGCAGCTTAGCACCCAGATAGCGGAGAAAGACATAAAGCTTTTCCAGATCGGAGTCCTGATATGGAATCACCTGACTCAAGAAACCGTAAAGGTTGCGATAGGCTTGAAGCTTGCCTCGCCACAGTTCAGCTTCGTCCTCATTTTCCTGTTGGCGGCCAGAAAAACGCGACACCGCCGGATCGAGCGCAGCATTCATCGCTTGGTGATCGGCGGCGCTCTGACGCTGCTTCGGCTTAAAATATACCTGACAGAACCGATCCCTCTCCTCAGGAAGGTAGACACCAGACGCATCTAGTTCCGCCTTGAGCTGATACATGCGCGCCGGGTCAACATCCTCGCCCATCTCAGCGCCCTCGTAGTAGGTCTTGAAGGCCGCTTGGATCTCGTCCCGCTTGTTCACAAAGTCCAGGACGAAAGTGTCTTCCTTGAGCGGATGGATGCGATTAAGCCGTGAAAGTGTCTGCACAGCTTGGATGCCGGCGAGCCGCTTGTCCACATACATCGTGTGAAGGAGCGGTTGGTCGAACCCGGTTTGATACTTCTCCGCCACCAGTAGGACGTGGTACTCTTGCGTAGCGAACTTCTCGGGCAATTCCTTCGCCTTGATGCCCTGGTTCATCCCCTCTTCGCTGTAATCAACTTGCGGAAGCTTGTCATCCTGTACAGTGCCAGAGAAGGCTACCAACGACTTAATTGCGTAGCCCTTGACCTTGATGTAGCGGTCGAAGCTCTGCTTGTAGCGGACCGCTTCCAGGCGCGAGCCGGTCACAACCATCGCTTTGGCGCGACCGCTAATCTTGTGACGTGTGAATGCCTGGAAGTGCTCAACCATGACTTCTGTTTTTTGCGAGATGTTGTGCGGGTGTAGCTTTAGGAACCGGGCCAATGCGCGTGCCGCCTTTTTGCGTTCGACATTTGGGTCGTCTTCGCGCGCCTTGAGCAGTTTGAAATAAGCAGCATAAGTCGTGTAGTGCTTCAGCACGTCGAGGATGAACTCTTCCTCAATGGCCTGACGCATCGTGTAACGATGCGCGGGTCGACCGTCCCGGCCAAACACCGCGAGCGTCTTGTACTTCGGCGTCGCGGTGAAGGCGAAGAAGCTGAGGTTGGCCTGTCGCCCTCGCTTGGCCATGCTTCTGAACAACTCTTCCATAACCCCCGCACCTTCTTCCGCCGCCCGTGCGGCTGCTTCCTGGCGAAGAGCCTCCCCCCCTAAAACTCCCTTCAACTCAGTGGCTGTTTCGCCCGACTGCGAACTGTGTGCCTCATCGATGATCACCGCAATACGCCGTGTTTGGAGCGTGCCGGTCCCCGCTTCTCCGCGTTGCTCGGCCATCTTAAGTAACTGCCGCGAGACAAATGGAAACTTCTGGAGCGTCGTGATGATCACTGGTACGGCATTCTCCAATGCCTCGGCCAGTTGCCGGGAACTCTCGTCGATCTTCTGGACCACGCCGCGCTTATGCTCAAATTGATAGATCGTGTCTTGCAACTGTTGGTCGAGGACCACGCGATCCGTCACCACGACGACGCTGTCGAAGATGCGTTCGTTCTGTGCGCTGTGGAGCGAGGCCAACCTATGGGTCAACCAACCAATCGTGTTGCTCTTACCGCTTCCGGCTGAATGCTCGACGAGGTAATTCTGCCCAACGCCCTCCTGTTGGGCGGCGTCCACGAGGGCACGCACCGCCTGAAGCTGGTGGTAGCGCGGAAATATCATCGTCTCCTTCTTGACTTTGCGGCCCTGATCGTCGTGCTTCTCCTCCTCCTGAAGATGAATGAACCGTGCCAACAAATCGAGGATACTGTCTCGCTGCAACACCTCCTCCCACAGATACCCCGTGCGGTACGTCTTCCCGGCCGAATCCGGCGGGTTCCCCGCGCCACCGTTGCAACCCTTGTTGAATGGCAAGAAGTGCGTTGCCGGGCCCGCCAGGCGCGTTGTCATGAACACCGCCTCGGTGTCCGCCGCGAAATGCACCAGCGTCCGCCGTTTGAACTCGAAGATGGCCTCGCGGGGGTCGCGGTCATGCCGGTACTGCCAACGAGCGTTTTCTACCGTCTGGCCGGTCAGCGGGTTTTTTAGCTCCGCGGTGACAACCGGTACCCCGTTCAAGCTGATGGTTACGTCGAGTGACGTCTCGGCCCGCGACGAGAAACGAAGTTGCCGAGTTATGCCGACGCGGTTGGCTGCGTAACGCTCTTCCAGCTCCGGATTCAGCTTATGTGCTGCCTTAAAGAACGCCACTCGGAGGGTCCGCCCATAACATTTGAAGCCGTGCCGCAATGTCGCGAGGGAACCGTACGTGTCCATCCACTTGCAGAGATCAGTTAGTACCTGTTCACCAGTCTTAGCCCCGTGCAGGGCCTCAAGCTTCGACCATTCCTTAGGTTGGGTCTCACGAATAAAGGCAAACACAGTCTCCGTAAAGATCGCCCGCTCGCGATCGAATCCGTCCCGGTCGATGCTGACATAGCCGGAGCTGAGAAGGCTCGACCCAATAACGGTTTCGAAGGCGGCTTCCGTGTGTACATCGGGGCGCATTAGACCTGCCCTCCTGCCCGAGGTTGAACGTTTTCAGCCGCGTCGAAGCTCGCCGGATCAGTACCAAGGAACGCCAGGCGAAGTCTTCTTCGCATATCCACTTCGCCGGCAAAGACAGTCCACCAGATCGAGAACATTCCCCGTCCGAGTGCATTCTCAACGATCAGCGCCCTCACCTCCTGGCTGTTGTTCATCGCAAGCCGTTGCCGGCACTCTTGCGCGAGTTGCCATGCTTGCACGCGTCGTAGCCATCGTCTGTCCGACGTGGATGGACGACGGTTGAGTTGAGGGTTTCCCGGATCCTTGTCGAGTCCCATCAACTCGATGGTCGCCTGGGCCTTCGCCATGGTCGGCGGTGGCAACGCGGGGTTGGAGCGGACGACGCCACCGCGAATGTACTCAAACGCCAGCAGCGTGTTGTCGTTATCGGGCCAAAAGTAATCGGGAAGATTTACTTGGGCATCCCCCTTGCTGGAGTTGCAGTGGACGCAGCCGAGCAGAAAGTTCGACCACACAGTTGCAAGCGCGGGAAAATGAGATTTCGGCTGCACATGCTCAACGGCAAGATGAGTCTCGATCTGGCGCTCACAATAGCTGCAGTAGTCGCCAAGACGCGCCTGAAGGTCAGGCCCTGCCTCCTGGTAGCTCGCATAATGAGCGGGGGCTGCTCCTTTGTGGACGGGCCTCATCGTTGTCTCATGGCTGGCTCTCCCGTTCCAAATTGAGCAGCGCCTGAAACGCTGGGTCGTCGCTGAACGGAGCGGATAGTTCATTCAAGCGTTGCTCTGCAGCACGAACCGCCTCCTCCGATTGGGACGGTGATTCACGGAGCAGCCGGAAATACTCCTCCGCGGCCGCCATCATCCGGTGATAGCGTTCGCTCTTCTGTGGCACATCGACGCCCATCACAGTCTCGGCAATGTCTTCGATGCTCTTGTCTGAATACTCGCCGAACTCGTCGGGGTCGAGGTTGATCAACTCCCCTGGCCTGAGCGACTGGATTACAAATGGCGAGTGCGTCGTGGCGATGAATTGGATGTGGGGAAATGACGTCCGCAGCTTCTCCACCACCTCGCGTTGCCAGCGCGGATGCAGATGGAGCTCAAGTTCGTCGATCAACACAACCCCGGCACCATTGAGCGGGCTCTCAAGCTTAGGATTCGCTAACGCAAGCCTACGGACGAGGTCGCAGCCCAGGGCAATACACGAGCGCTCACCATCGGAAAGCTGCGTCAGGTCGAGAGATTCTCCATTCTTGTCGACCAGCAAGCGAAGTGGTTCTTCCTCCACGCGAAGGTTCCGAAATCCATCAAGAAAAGTCTCCAGGACGCGCGAAATCGCAGTTACGGCGCGGTCTCCGAGGAAACTCGGATTTACTTGCCGATCCTCATTCTCAAGGACTATGGCGACTCGGAAGCGAGCCATGAAATCTCGGAAATTCACTGTCCTATTGAAAAGAGCGCCGGTATATGCGGCTGCTTGGCCGCGGGGCACGTCTTTCGGTAGCCTCTTCGGCAGCCGATAGCCGGCCCGGTCGGTTGTGTAGTAAACGACGAGGGGTGCGGCATCATCCGCGCGCGATGGGTCCCCGTAAGCGGTAAGGACCTCCCGTTTCAGTGAGGCGGGCAACTTGGTCGTCGTTATCTGGCGGCGTTCTTTGTCGTAGGAGAGCTTGAAATCGATAGGAACGCCCGCGCAATTGACCTTCATTGCCAATCCGGCAGTTGCAGCATTCCCGTGCACTTCGGACGGAGTGATTGTTCGGTATCCGCTACGAGCAGGCGAGACCAAAGGCAAGAGGCGAGAGAACAGCAACGCGAGGCCATCAAGAATCGCCGTCTTGCCCCTTCCGTTAATACCGGCGATGACCGTAAAGCGGTCTCCGAATCGCATTGGATCGGATTCGGTAAATGCACGGTAGTTCGTGAAGGTGAGTTCTCGGATTCGCATCTCTTTCAGGCCACGCGGATCTTCCCGGTAACCGCGGCAGAAATCAGAGCGGCTCGACGCTCCTTCAGAAAGCCGGTACTCGTCTCGGCAGCCGCGCGCAAAGCATCTAGCTTCGCAGTCTCAGATTCAATGTGGGCGACGATTCCACGCTGTTCCTCTAGAGGCGGCAGCGGAATCAGAATCTCGCGGAACCCCTCCCAATACAACCTGAGACGGTCCCAGACGATGCCGTGCGAGTGACGCGCGCACTCGGCACTGAAAATCTGGGTTCGCATGAGATGACCCACAAATTCTGCAGACAAGGATTCCATGGCAGCCGCGACCGTGTAATCAGGGCTAACCAGGCCATCGACCGGAGCGACTCCTACAGCACCCTGCCACATTCGCATCTTATTGAATACGACATCACCCTCATGAGCGACTTTATAAGTGTTAAAGTCAGCAGCCGTGCTCTCGATCCGATCATCTGAGAACTCCCGAAGAACTACGCCCGCGTTTATGGAAACTTCCAGCAGGGGCAATTCTGGTTGGCCTCGTTCGTCGCGTTCACGAAAGAGCCATGCGCAACGACGTGTCTCCCAGTGCGTTGGGATTAGTCCGAGCCAAGGAATGTGGGAGTCGCGAAGGTGGACGTTGTGGTCCAGGCCCTGGGTGACGGCGCGCGTGATGACCGCTCTGCGCTTTTCCGCCAACAGTTCCAAGAGCCGATCCTTCGCCACGACGAGTGCATCAAGCTGCGCAGTCTCTCGGTCGAGATAGTGCGCAATGGAAATCTGCTCGGCAAGGGGTGGAACAGGGACTTCTAGATTTGCGATGACGTCCACAGACAATCCTGGCTGTGCCGCAGATTGTGAGTACTGGTTCAGGTCCATTGATCTGAGAAGCTCGCCGAGCCATCGGACATTGAACTTGCCACGTGTGTCGACCACGATCGCGTGTTCCGAAGCCCAGAACTCCCCAGAAGCAAAATTGATGTTTCCACACAAAGCACCTTGCCGACCGATCAACAGATAGTCGCCGCGATGAGTAGAGCGTGATGTGAAGCCTCTGAGGCCATTGCCGCCGTAAACGGGGTAATCGCCAGAGTCCGAAATCGAGTCCGCTGTAATGGCATCCCCGCTCTTAAGCGACGCTAAATGCTTTATCTTCTTCCAAGTCCAATGAGGTGGGATTGCAGTGTTCCGCACGCTCAGTGTGTTCACGACGTCACCTCCCGAAGCAACCGCATGACATCCTCTTCAGCGCGCTTGAGGTCGGCGTCGATCTGCTCCAGCGGACGTGGCGGGGGGCAGCGGTAAAAGTGACGATTGAAGTTGATCTCGTATCCTACCTTATCCTTGCTGCGGTCCATCCACGCATCGGGCACGTGCGGCACTACCTCGCGCCGGAAATATGTCTCGATATCTTCGTTGAGCGAAACGTTTTCGAAGTCGCGCAAGTCGACATCAGCCTCGTAGCTTTCGCCGCGGCCGGGCTTGCGCACCGGCGCTCCTCCCGGGTCTCTCTGCGTGAAGACGGAGCGGAAGAGTCTGTGCTCGGGAATCGTCCAGCGCGACTTACGCGCGCGGAGTAGCTCCTCAATGTGCGACCACACGGCGTTCCAATCCTGCTTTTCTTCTCGCCCCAGCGCCTTGTCGATGGCCTGAACATCGTCGAGCAAGTGAGGGCAGGCGTCAAGAAAGCGGGCCTTGTCCTTGGTCGTCATTTGGTAACGCAGACGCAATGGCCGCTCGACCGTCACCCGCGTGTAGCCGAAGTCCGAGTTGTTGAAGATCCTCGATGTGTCGCCGTCGGTGAAGCGGCCGTAAAGGTTCACGATGTCGGAGATTTGGTCGGGTTCGTCGCCCTTGCCCTCGCCGATCTTGCGCCGCTTGTCTCCGAGACTACGGCGCAAGGGGATGTAGCGTTCGCGGACATCTACGAGGTGAATCTTATCCTTGCGGCGCTTCTCCTTCCGGTTGGTGACGATCCAGACATAGGTACCGATGCCGGTGTTGTAGAACATCTGCTCGGGGAGAGCAATGATTGCCTCTAGCCAGTCGTTTTCGATGATCCACTTGCGGATGTCGCTCTCGCCAGAGCCCGCGCCGCCGGTAAATAGCGGCGAACCGCTGAAGACGATGGCGAGGCGCGAGCCGTACTTCTGTTGCGCTGGCGCTACACGTTCAAACTTACTAATCATGTGCTGGAGGAACAGGAGCGAGCCGTCGTTAACGCGCGGAAGTCCGGCACCGAAGCGTCCGTCGAAGCCACGCTTGTCATGCTCCTGCTGAATTTCCTTCTGCTGCTTCTTCCAGTCGACGCCGAAAGGCGGATTGGAGAGCAGGTAGTCGAACGTTTCACCCTGGAATCGATCCTCGGTGAAGCTGTCACCCAGGCGGACGTTGTCACCGCTACCGTTGTGGTCCACCTGCTTTATGAGCATGTCGGAGGCGGCGGTGGCAAAGGCTCGCTTGTTGTAGTCCTGCCCGTACGCGTAGAGCTTGGCCTCCGGATGGTGCTCGCGCAGATAGCGCTGCGCCTCAGCCAGCATGCCGCCAGTACCGCAAGCTGGGTCCAACAGCTTTCGAACGGTTCCGGGAGTAGCCAGAAGCTTGTCATCGTGGATGAAAAGGATATGCACCATCAGCCGAATGACCTCGCGCGGCGTGAAGTGGTCACCGGCCGTCTCGTTGGCCAGTTCGTTGAAACGCCGAATGAGGTTCTCGAAGATCAGGCCCATTTCCTGATTCGGCACTGCGTCAGGGTGGAGGTCCACATCGCAGAATTTGGAAACGACGAGGTAGAGGATGTTGGCCTCGCGCATCTTCTCGATCTCAGTTTCGAACTCGAAGAAGTCGAAAATCGTGCGAACGTTGGCCGAGAACCCTTTAATGTAGCTGACGAGGTGCTTTTCGATGTTGTCCGGATCGCCCTTGAGCTTCTCGAAAGTCAAGGGGGAATGGTTGTGGAATCGCTGCCCGGCGGCCCTGTTCAGCACCCGGTCCAATGCGTCGTCGCTGAGCTTGCCCCCCTTTCGCTTCTCATGTTCAGACAAGACCTTCGCCTTGGTTGTGGCGAGCACGCAATCGAAACGGCGCAGCACCGTCATGGGTAGCATCACCCGCTCGTATTGGGGAGGGCGGTAAGGCCCACGGAGCAGGTCGGCAATCTGCCAAATGAGGTTAGCGTGGTCCTGGTGGTTCGACATGAGTCAGTTCGCAAACTCGCGTTGGCGCTGATGGGTCTTCAATGATCGAGTATACCCTTGAATACCATTGACTTAACAGGTCTACGCACATTTTCGCTGAGGCTGCAGCGCACACTGGTTACAAAACAACGATGCGACATTCTGTTTGGATACGATGGATCGAGAAGTGCCTCCACTGTTCGAAACAAATTGAACAACAAATGATTTTATCCTCGGGTGTGGAAATCGAAAGGTGGCCTCTTTCTTATCAAAGACTTGCTGCCTAAATACGAGCCTGAGTCTTTCCACAGAGATTTTAAGAGGCTATCCCATTAAAAACACAGCCCTCAAAAAATGTTTGATTTCGCCTCGATTTCAGGCGTAGGTTGAGATTACCCAGAGGAATCCTTGAAGGGTCCACTGGCCGGAGTAGTTCCTTGGCCCTCCAACTCAAAAGTTTCGCTCAACCAGATCTGCTCAAGCGGATTCAGTCCCAGAATTTGATTCTGCTCCTTGAGCCTCACCGGCTCTTTTTCGATATGAAGGGCTTCTCCCTTCCTGCCGGAGATCCTCACGAGATCGAATACCTGACCCTGGCCGGCATCCTGGCACAGCCCGATGAGGATATGCCCTCCGACCTCGTTGAAGCCCTGCACGTGATTGGGAACTTCAGCGGCGACGAGCACTTCGACGACCTGCTGAAGCTGGCACAGCAAGCGGGGCTCGACGTTGAAGGGGATGCGACCACCCCAGACCTAGCCACACGGATATACCTGCGCGACCCTCAAGTACTTGAACGGAAGGAACGGGAGCGTCTTTTCGAGCAACGGAAGACGTTTGAAAGCTACCGCGCCGCAAACCCTGATGACGCGCTCGGGATTGAGGCACTGCCAGCCGATTTGGGGCCGCTTGAGAGAGACCTGGACAAATATTTCCATTCAAAACGGCGCGGTGTTGGTAGTCGAGTCATTCGCAAGGACTCAGTCCGAGAGATCCGCTTCCTCGTGCAGCACGGACAAACGTGCAAGCGTGAGCCCAGCCGCAAAGGGAAACAATCAACATGTACGTTTTTCCGCCCGGAAAAGACGGACATCGTGATCCTCGACTTGGCGCACAACGAGATGCGCATCAACGCCTCGAGTATTCCCGACTTGCGGGAGTATCGGGCGCTCTTCGGCCGACATCTTTTTGGAAACGATGACAGATTTGTGTTTGCCCAGAAGTACACATTGGAGCCGTTAAGGCGAGATGGCGTCGTAGCGTTGAACTGTCGCGACGTGGAGGGCATCGAATCAGTTCGACTCTTTGAAATCGAGTATTTTTGGGCTGGAGCGTTCGATCACGTCGAGATCCACAAAGCGGAGGATCTCTTTAAGGCACTCCTGCTTATCAACAGGAACATTGAAACCGGCGGGCAACTTCGGAGGGCGGTTTTCAGGATCAAACTCGATGGCGAGAAAAAGCCAAGAAACGTGACCATCAAGGCCGGCAACAAATCCGGCTACAATCGCGGTGAAGAGGCCACGATCATTGAAGACTGGCTGCGCGCTCGCGGCTTTGTCCTAACTCAGGAGACGGTCAAGGATGCGCAAGCTGACTCGACTTTGGCAGGCGCTTGAGCGCATTCCCGGCCTCTGTGATATCTCCGCCTATTGGGAGCATCACTGCGGTGCAGACTACTCTCTGCTGCGGCCGCACCTTCGGGTGACGGACGACTTTGGGGCCAGATACCCGTGTCCACATCCGCACGACGGACACTGCCCTCGAGGCATTGTCGATTATGGCGACGGGTCGTTCGCCGCCATATGCAGGCACCCTCATAGGCTCTGTGAGGATCTGCCCCTCCCACCGAAGGACGCCCTGGTTTACCGGCTTGACGTAGACGCCATGCTGCGCCCGATCGCAGAGCTTCTTTGCGTTCGGAATCAAACCTTGCAACTAAGGGGACACGGCGTTTGGGAACTCGGGCTCTCGACGAGCCGGACCACGCGGAATCACCCGGCATTCCTACTGGTATTTGCGGCCCGTGACGACTTCCGTTCGGCGATTCGAGACTTAGCTCTCTCCTGTCCGACCCCGTTCGTCGCGGTGGCACCAACGGGCGCGCACCTAACGGTCGCCGTGCGTGGGACCCTGGACGGACGTCAGAGCAGCTTCATCTCTATGGAAGACCGGGTGGGGCTCTCGGAGCACGGGCGTTTTGTCGCCTTGGAGATTACCGATTCGGACGAGATCGCCCCGACTCCAGTTGAGCAACGCCGCGCGGTCGTCACTCAGTACAAGCGGGATTTCGGCTATACAGTCGACGACATCTGTGGGGACGCCAAGGTCAATCGCTCGGATTTCTACAAGTGGATGAAAGGGAAGCTGGACTGCAACTCCGGCAAATCCGGTCGGATAGAGGAAGCCCTGCGAACGAACCCTAAGCTGCGCACCAGCCAGTAGCCACGCCACGACAATTTCGCCTACATCGCCTACATTGCATCGCCCACGCAGTATCGTCGGATCATCGCCTTGTACCAATTGCGCACAACGCGAAAGGGATAGGCGAAATGAACGACAAACCCCTCGAAACACTACTCGAAGAGAAAGAACTCGCGGAGACACTCCAGGTCTCCATCGGAACGTTACGAACCTGGCGGACTGACGGAAAAGGACCACGTTTTCACCGGATCGGGCAGATGATCCGCTACGCCCCGTCCGACGTGAAAGAGTGGCTCCTCAGCCGCCAAGCGGGTGGCGGCATGGCGGAGATGGCTCGATGACCCCTCCCGTCACCACCCAGGATCTGCTGCCATCCGAAGTGGCGTTCATCGCGGCCATGCAGCAACTCGGCTTCGGGCTCTTTGAGTACGTCCAGATCCGTGATGGCGAGCTGGTCCTAAACCCTGGGCCGGTCACGGTGCGCCACGTCAAGTTCGGGACGCCCGCGACGACCGGCAAGACGTCCGGGAGCACATCGGGCCTTCGGCAGCAGATCGCGGAGTTGTTTTCCTACGTACGCGCCGTTGCCGCCGGCGAGATCCGCACCCTCGAAGTCCGACACGGCCTGCCTTTCTCGATGGAAGTGGAACTCGGCGGCACCTGCGCAACACCAGCGGAGGGAGGCCGCCGTGGCTGACGTCACTCTCGATCAGGCAATCCCGGTTGTCCTGAATCTCGCGAAGCGCAAGGCGAACGCCTTCGTGCGCCGGTGCCGCCTCGCAATCGACGAACGCGAAGACGTGGCGAGCCAACTCGTTCTGATCTTCATTTCCCGATGGCCGAAGTTTGACGGCGAGAGGGCTTCAGTCCGGACCTTCGCCTCCCGGCTGATGGACAGGGAACTGACGTCCATCCTGCGATATCGCCTTGCAAGAAGCCGCCAAGCCCGCGAACTCCCCGTGCCGGACGCCGGCCCGACGTCGGCGTTAGTTCACCAGTTCCGCGTTGATCTCGAACGTGCCATGGCTCCGCTGCCAGAAGTGGTTCGCGAAACAGCCTCTGCTTTGTTCTGGTTCTCCGCTGTAGAGGCTGCGGGCGTCGTCGGATGTTCCCGGCAGATGATCAATAGACGGAAACACCAGATCCGCCACGCCCTCGTCGCTGCGGGCATCACGTCGAACTACTTCCGCGGCAGAGGTGCCCGCCCATGAACGCCGATTCGTGACTAGGGGCGACATGAGCAGCGCCCCGCAATTCCCGGCAGAGTTAATCCGGCGGAGTCAATGGTGCCTCTGGCGGATCGAACCGGACAAGAACGGTCGTCCTACAAAGGTTCCATATCGACCGGACGGGCGGAAGGCGGCTAGCAACGATCCCAGAACATGGAGCGCCTACTCGGCGGTTTGTGACGTGCTTGTCCGACAGCCCGGATCCTTCGGAGGCATAGGCTATTTCTTCGCAGTCAACGATCCAGCATGCGGTGTTGACCTGGATGTAAGCCTAAACGACGACGGCAATCTACAACCATGGGCTGCGGAGATCGTCGCCCGATTCCAAAACACTTACCGGGCACTCTCCGTGTCTGGCGTAGGCCTTCACATTCTCTGTCACGCGCGGCTGCCCGCCAAGGGCCGGAATTTCAACGTTCCGGACGGTCCGACCGACTCGACCGGCAAGCGCGCTCAAATCGGCCTTTCTGACCGAGGTCGGTTTTTCGCCCTGACTGGGCGGCTTTACGACCAGTCGCCGTTGGAGCTTGCCGATCACCAACAGACCATTGAGTGGCTCCTCGGTCTGATGCAGCGATCCCGTTGGTCAAAGCCGACCAAACCCAACGCGCCCAAGGGAGAACTGACTGATTCCGACATCATCTATTGCGCGCGCAAGGCGAGAAACAGGGCGAAGTTCGGAAGGCTCTGGGCTGGCCAATGGGAGGGTGACTACGAATCGCAGTCCGAGGCGGATCTTGCCCTATGTTGCATCCTGACGTTCTGGTGCGGTCCAAACCCTTCACGAATCGACGCGCTCTTTCGCCAGAGCGGCCTCGCGCGCGAAAAGTGGTCGGAAAGGGAAGATTATCGGGAACGCACGATCCAGGCTGCCATTGACCAAACGAACGAATTCTACGATCCAAGAAAGCGCCCCCCGTCCTCTGTCGCGCAAACAGCCCGGCAGCCTTCCGGAGAATCGAAATCCCTGCCAGAAGTCTGGGTTGGCGCCCGGCAATTGCACGTGATCACCGGAGAGGCCCTCGCCGCCGTGCAAGCAGGAAATGATCCACCGGAATTGTTCGTCCGCAGTGGCCGCATGGTGGCGGTAGTCCGCGACGAGCGAAACCGGCACGTCATTGTCGAGGTCTCGGAGTCAGCTCTTCGTGGTCGCATGGCCAGGAGCGCCTTTTACTACAAGCTCAACAAGGGACAGGAGCGCATCGAATGCGCGCCGCCCCTTGATGTCGTGAAGGACCTTTTAGCCCTCCCCCCTACGGAGTGGGAGTTCCCGCCACTGGAGGCGCTTGTCGAGGCGCCATTCTTGCGAACAGACGGCACGATCTGTGATCGCCCAGGATACGATCCGAGCAGTTGCCTCCTTTACACTCCAGCACCAGGTTTGCTCGTGCCCGACATTCCCTACGCTCCGATGATCGACGACGTAGACGCGGCCGTGGATCTGATTGATTCCGCGATCGGAGATTTTCCTTTCGTTGACGACGCCAGTAGAGCTAATTTCATCGCCTCGATGTTGACTCCCTTAGTGCGGCCCGCTATCGATAGTCCAACTCCTCTGGCGGTTTATGACGCGCCACAGGCCGGAACAGGGAAGACGCTGCTGGCCGAGGTAGTGTCGATGACAGCTACCGGCCGTGCAGCCGAAACCTTTTCGGCGCCCAGCGATGAGGAGGAGTGGCGCAAGAAGATCACCACCGCTCTCGCTACAGGAGCCAGCGTGGTTGTCATCGATAACATCAGTCGTCGTCTCGACTCCGATTCACTGTGCATGGCGCTTACGGCGACAACGATCGCGGATCGAGTGTTCCGAACATTCGAACGGATCGTTCTTCCAGTGAAGTGCGCTTGGATTGCTACTGGGAACAACGTCCAACTCGGTGGCGACATGCCACGCCGTTGTTACTGGATACGACTCGACGCCAAACAGTCGAAGCCGTTCCAGCGGACCGCTTTCCGGCACAGCAACCTTCGGACGTGGGTGATGGAGCATCGCGGCGAGTTGATCGCGGCGCTTCTCATACTCGCGAGGTATTGGTACCATCAGGGCCGGCCGAAGCCGCAGGCCGTGAGGCCGATGGGCAGTTTTGAAGCGTGGTGCCACACGGTTGGAGGAATCCTGGAGTTGGCTGGCATCGCGGGTTTCCTCGGCAACGCAGATACGATGTTCGATCAGGCGGATGCGGATTCCTTGCAATGGGAGTCCTTCCTCTTGGTCCTTGCCGACCTGTTCGACGGGCAGCCTTTTCGAGTTACGGACCTCGTTGAACGGTTGGAGGCACGTGCCTTAACGGGCGCAAACTCAGAATCTAAGCGCCTTCGCGAAGCATTGCCCGACTTCCTCGCAGAGGCTGCCGACAAAACTGGAGGATTCTTTCAGCGTCGTCTCGGGAAGTGTTTCGCCGAACGTGTCGGTCGACGTTTCGGCGAACGCCAAGTGCTCATCGAGCGGACGGGCGAAGACCCAAAAACGAAAGTGCAGCGTTGGAGAGTGGTGAGGCCGAATGGCGGGGTTACTAACCCCGCCGTTTGAGTCTAACCCCGCCTCTAACCCCGATTCACAAGTGTCTGCGATTGAAGCCATTTGGCTCTCTATTCGGGGTTAGCGGAGTTAGAATCACATTATTCACGTGCGCGCCCGTACGTACGTACACGTACGCGTGAGAGAGTAGAGTCAAACCGAAACTAACCCCGCCGACCCCGCTAACCCCGACAACGGCGCACGGCCTTTCAGCTTTGTGGTCCGAGAATGATACTATCGCGCTTGAATGGCTACCGAGCAGATTGTTGCACTCTTGGTTCAGGAACGGGATAGATTGAACAGAGCGATCGAAGCTCTGCAAAGAACAACGAAACGCCGCGGTCGTCCGCCGAAGAACACGCTTGACCCTTCCGTGGACGCGGCTATACTGCCGACATCGCCGAAGAAGCGATCCTGGACGGCTGCGCAAAGGCGAGCGCAGACTGCGCGAATGAAGGCGTACTGGGCGAAGCGGCGAAAGTAACGTCGGCGCGGCACGTAGGCGCGGATTGAGCGCAGTTTACATTTTTTCCGCGCTTTGCGTATATTTACGGCGGCGGCTCGGTTCGATTGGCGGATCGCAGAGTGCACCCTCCGGAGGTCACTCGAAGCGGTGCAGCCCCCCAAACCTCAAGAGATTTACTGTGCCGAACCTGCGAAGACGGATTGAGACTATCGAAAAACACCTGCTGCCGCAAGTTGCGATCGTCATCGATACGACAGTCTTGGACGCAGCCCTGGGGCGAATCTCGGATGTGCATCGAGAAGTGCTGAAGAGGGCATTGGAAGCAGAGATCGCCGGGCGTCCATTGACCGATCGGGAGGCAGCCGCTCGGCGGGCTTTTGACTACGCCTGCAGGCAGGAACATAAGGCAGCCGCACACGACGATCCGGTGACCGAGTTCGAGCGATTGTATGGCAGGGCCGCGCACGGATAGTACCGACGGAGTTCCAAGAACCCTTGAGAAAGAGCGGAGCCGTTTTCAGGCCGGCCGTGCAGGGTGGATCTAGCCCCGACAATCCCGCTGACCCCGACAATCTCTTGCACAGGACACTTTTCTGCTGGCGTGCGTAGCGCCTCCTGGCGCATGGTGGGGCGGCCTATTTGTGGAAATCCTTGAAACGCTATATATTAATGCGGACTCTTCCGCAGGAGGAAAACGTATGTGGTTAACCACTGAGCAGCACAATCGTATGATCGAAATCATCATCGCTATACTACGGCGAGGCTAGATCAGCGTGGGGAGGTTTGCCCTCCCCTTCTCGACCCTCGAGCAGTGGCGGACACTTTCGCCCTGGCATGTGTACGTCGTGTCGAAGCCGCCCCGGCGAGTGAGCAGTACCCACGAAAGCCACGGCAGTTAACTGAGGGGCGCAGACTCAACCGGACCGATCTAATCGCCTGAGGACAGCCCGGATCTGCTGGGCGGTCTTTATCCCAACGTAGTGGAGTTGCCTCAGTTCCGCGTTTGGAACCCAGCGGAGATCGCCAATGCAGCGATACCCAGCATCGAGCAACGACTTGACCACCACCGGCTTGAAGCGGATCCTGTGAGTGGCCAGGATTTCGGCATTATCGAGTCGCACGTCCATCCAGGCAGGCCGGTTCGGGCTACCGGGACGGGTGGCCCCGCCGAGCCGCCGCTTCTCACCTGCCAGGAGACCGATTTCGTAGGCCTCCTGGGCCGCACCCAGAATGACCTGCTTCAGTGCTCCTCGCGTGGAGACGACCTTTTCGCCCCTTGGCGGCTGCAGGCGACTGATGGCGCTGGAAACCAACCTGTCGGCTATTTTCGGGTCAAGATCATCAGGCATCCGGATACGCTCTCGCTGTGCTGCCAGAATACACTGGCGGGACAAGACAGGGCAGCAGGGCAGTAAAGGGCCGACAGTTGCGGAAGGAGCGGCGAACGAGGCGTTTCTTAGGAGCCCCGCATAGGAAGCCGGCGGGCAGGCTGGCCAGACCGCGAAACTTTTTAAGTGACGTGACCGCACAGTCACATCACAAAAAATAGACCGGAATCCACTCGCGTTAACCGATCAAAAGCAAAACAATAAGGATGAGCACGACAAAGGCTTGAATTGATAGGAAGATCATGCCCCATTGCGTCCAGGCCCGCTCCCCGTCCCTCAACTCGCTCACTAACTTGTAATTTTTGACTTCCGCCGCGATTCTGCTCCCTTGGCCTCCGAAATAAAGGGTAGTCACTATCCAATACACCACGCATGGCCACCCAAACGCATCGCGGAGGCCTGAGGACTTCATTCCGACGAATAGCCCGTCGAATAATAGGAGGATGAGAGCTGTTCCTCGGCGGCGATGAACCCATAGCCAGAGAAGCGTCAGACCAGCAGCACCCGAGCTGAACGGTAACCAGGTTCCTTCCGCCGACAAATCCGGGAGTGGGGGAAGCTGCCCATCGACGATTTGCTCCCGCTCGGGCGTAGCCAACGCTTTGCGCTCGGCTTCGACCTTCTCGGCAAGCTCTCGCGCTTCGCGTTCGGCTTCGACCTTCTCGGCAAGCTCTCGCGCTTCGCGCTCGGCCTTGGCCCTCTCGGCGATCTCTCGCGCCTTGCGTTCGGCTTTGGCCCTCTCAGCGATCTCTCGTGCCTTGCGTTCGGCTTTGGCCTTCTCGGCGATCTCCCACGCTTTGCGATCGGCTTTGGCCTTCTCGACGATCTCTATTCGCTCCTGCTCGGCTTTAGCAGCAGCTTCTTGTTTCAGTCGCTCCTGCTCGGCTTTAGTAGCCGCTTCCTGTTCTAGTCGCTCCTGCTCGGCTCTTGCAGCCGCTTCCCGTTCCTGTCGCTGTTGCTCGGCTTTTGCAGCCGCTTCCTGTTCCCGCCGCAGCTGCTCGGCTCTTGCAGCCGCTTCCTGTTCCCGCCGCAGCTGCTCGGCTTTTGCAGCCGCTTCCTGTTCCCGCCGCAGCTGCTCGGCTCTTGCAGCCGCTTCCCGTTCCTGTCGCTGTTGCTCGGCTTTTGCAGCCGCTTCCTGTTCCCGCCGCAGCTGTTCGGCTTTGGCAGAAGCTTCCCGTTCCTGTCGCTGTTGCTCGGCTTTTACAGCTGCTTCCTGTTCCCGCCGCAGCTCTTCGGCTTTGGCAGAAGCGGCCCCGTCCCGCTGCCCCTGCTCAAGGGATTGTAGACTGTTTTGCGCGGTAGTCCTGACGAGTCGACTGTCGTCATCAAGCAACTCCCTCAGTGCATCTGTAGCAGCTAGACTGACGCCCCGATGTCGACCTCGCGCCATCCGTTCGAGTTCGTTGATAACCGCAGCTCGTACACTCGGTAACGAGCTTTCTAGGGCATGTTGAATATCATGCGGAAGTTCGGCTCTCTTCAAGACCCGTTCTGGAACCGTAGCAAGCTCGATCTTTCCTTCGCCCTTGTAGGTCCAGATCTGTGGCTTCTGCTTCGTAGTGCTCGCCATGACGCGGTGCCTCGCGAATTCGTACCATTCGTCGACTGTGACGATACCGTCGCCGTCCTGATCAGCCTCCCCTGTTCTAAGTCCCTCAATTAAAAAACGAGTGAAAACAGAGTTCTCAGCCGGCGATCCGATCAGAGTATTGTCCTCCCATGCAAACTGTGTCGCGTCAGACGCAGTTAGAACGATCCGTCCCCTGCCATTCCCTTCAAAAGCTTGCCCCGTCCCAACGCTGCCCGAGGTCTCGCCTTTAAAGCCTTTGGAGAAGGCTCCGCTGTGGCAACAATCCAGCACTAACACCTGACGCTGCGATCGGCTTTCGTCCATTAATTCTGTAATAAACGATGCTGATACAGCGGTACTGCGGAGTCGCTCGCGCCGAGTATCTTTTTGTGCCAGGTACAACCGGCCATCTGTGTCACTACGGATGCCGTGACCAGAGAAATAAAGAAGCAGGAGATCATCACGACTTCGCTGCGCAAAGAACTCCTCGACCGCTGTCTCAACCGTAGCTCTTCCTTGATTCAGAAGACTTTTTATGTCGTCGAAACCACCGATATGGCTGTCACCCAATATGCGTCCGAGTTCAGTGACATCAGTCGATGGCATCGTCAGCACCGGCAGGTCCCCATACTCATCGACCCCAATCAGAAGGGCAAGTTTCTTATTCATCCGTTTCTGCGCGAGGGCTCTGTTACCCTCACGATCCCACCGGTGAGTCGCCCCCCTTTTGCAGGGCGCTAATCAGACGTCCCATTTCTTCTTCTGAAAAGGTCTTGGGAGGTAGCTCAATTTCAAAAGAATTAGTTTTGACCTTCACACGCCGGTCCGCTCGACGCAAAACGTAGGCCTGCAAGAAATCGACCAGTTTGGGCACCAGGGCAGGTAGGACCATGATCACCACAGACCCAATAGTCAGTGATTCTGCACTCTTCGCACCTTGGGGCTGAGTATCTCCGCGGAGAAGCTCGGAAGAACCCATTTCTTCGAGCTCCGAACGGAGTTGGCGAGTCCAGTGGTCTATTTCCTCTGGATCGGCCCCGCTTCCCTCAAGCTGAATAATCACGTTCTGAACCTCGAGATCATTATTCATGGGCGCCTCGAAACAGACACTCATTATAGAAGCTTTCCAGCTTCGTCAACGTGTTTTTTTTGGGCCAACGCGGGTTTTGTCGGGTTAGTAAAGGGGGCCCGACCTCCCGTGGCTGCGTCCGAAACCGATTTTATCCGGTAAACGTTAGAATGCCGAAGCTTTGACGTTTCTGCGTACCGAACAATGACAGTGATGATCGCAAAATTCTGACAGCAAAGGAGAAACCAACATGTCAACGTTCCCAATCGATTGTGACAACAACATCGCGGCATGCGCCGGAGCTCTCGTACGGACGCCGACGAATCTCAATCGTTCATCAACCAGTTTCCGGCCAGGCGCGGCGTTGCTGCGTTGTCCGGGCGGTTTGGGTACAGCTTAGCCGCCCGCTGTCTCCGACGAAGTGACGCGACGGACCCGTCGCATCACGGCCATGCATGCACGAATCGCGGGACGCACGCGCCGGAACGCTGTTCGAGGTCCTGGAGATTCTCCATGCCCGCGAGGAACGAGAGTGGACCAAATAGGGTCGCAAGCGAGCCCGCGCGGCGGCTCGCTGAGGCCCCCGAGCTGGCTTCGGTCAATACGGACTGATCTGCATGATTTCTAGAAAGTATACGAGTGGCTGCGAGCCCGGAGCAGGGATTCTCGCGGCGGTCTCGCCAATTTAGCCTTAGGCGCCCCCGATATCGGCAGATTCCGCTTGATGTTTCTCCCCAGCGGAGCGATCCATGGAGACGCGCGCGAAGCACTCGCGGCCAATAAGGAGAAGCACTATGACGTTCACCATCGACACCGACAACAACATCGCGGCGCACGCAGGAGCTCCCGCCAGCGCCGAAAATGTGCAATCGTTCGCCAGCTGCCAGGAACTGGCCAGACTCGCCGCCGACTGGCCCGCCGCCCGGCTGGTAGAAACCTGGAACAGCTTCGCCGGAGTCGCCCCGTTCGACGCCCTGAGGCCCGTAAAGAAGTTCACCAGCCGGAGAGTCGCAGTCGCACGCATCTGGGCGGCGGTTCAGCGCCTTTCCTCTGACGATGCGCCGCCAGCGCGCGACGTTGCGCCCGCGCCCAGGCTCGCGAAGAAGTCGGCAAAGAAGCCTCCGCAGCGAGCCAGGGCGCAGAAGGATAGGAATGAGTCTCGCGGCAATAAGAAAGCCGAGGTCCTCGCGTTGATGAAGCGGCCCAAGGGAGCAACACTGGCCGAGATCATGAAGCTGACTGGCTGGCAGAGGCACACCGTGCGGGGATTTGTGAGCGTGTTACGGAGCAAGGGCGGCGAGAAGATCGAGTCGCTCAGGAACGCCGCCGGCCAACGGACCTACAGGGTGGCAAAATAGCTCGCCTACCCAAGGTCGAACCGACCGCCGCTTCCGGTTTGCCGCCGGGTGCGGCGTTTGCTTTTGACCTCGGAATTAGGCCTGTAAGGCCAGATTGGCCTTGCCTGGGTCGCGGGGAGCCGAGGTAACCTGTGACCCATAATGAGGACTGCCGTACGCCAGGGCGGTTCAGGTCCTTGGCCGATTCTCCGCCATCGACGATGACTTCTTCTAATGCGACGCCGCGCACCGTGGCCATGGCCCGGATCTTGGCTTCCTGGGCTTCGAGCGAAACGCCCAGATCGGCCTGGCGGTCGGTCGAAACACGAACATACCC
>JBEKBK010000030.1:0-29122 GCA_050015435.1 Bryobacteraceae bacterium | reverse complement strand
GGCGACGCCTTCGTCTTCATCGACCGGGAAACCGCACGCATCACCACTATCCTCGGCTATCCCACCCGCAGGCTCGCTCAGGTGGCCTGATCGGAAAATTTCAAATATGTTTGGCTAGCCTTTATCCCGGATCGACGACTCCGGCCAAACCCGGGGAAACGATCGTGATCTACGCAAACGGGTTTGGTCCCACATCGGTTCCAGTGGTCGGCGGATCTCCCACGCAAACTGGAACTCTGTCCCCGCTGCCGGTGGTGAGCATCGGGGGCTTAGCAGCGACAGTGCAGTTCGCCGGGCTGGTCGCGCCGGGCGAGTTTCAGTTCAACGTGGTTGTGCCCTCCCCACTTGTAGATGGAGATCAACCGATCACCGCCACGTATGACGGGTTTACCGCGCAGCCAGGAACGCTACTCACCATACAAAACTAACTCCTCGCGGCGGAGGAAGAACGCGGGCTTGCTACTTCACTTCATCTCGCGGCCTTGCCCGCTTCACAAGGCGCTCGATCGCGGCTGACTCCAGCGCGGGGTCAAGGTCTAGATGCGTTCCCGCCATTTCCGCCGCGTAGGCCGCGATCGCATCCTGCCTGGATTTTCGAGATTGTTGCTGCAGCCACCACTCGACCGCCTCACGCGCCAAAGTTGTCGCGGGCATCTGCGTCCGCTTGGCCTCCGCCCTGAGACGGGCATAGATTTCGTCCGGCAGGGGCAGGTGAAAGTTTCTCATCAGTCACTCTAGTTCAGCCCAAGTTCCCTCGCCGCCTTGGCCAGTCTGATATCAAATGTCCAGAAAACGCAGTTCGATAACAATGCCGAAGCTATGAGATGTACGTCAATCCAGCCCAGTCCTCGTCCCCACAGCCGCCGATCTTCGATAACCTGCAAGACCTCGGCGTGGGACGCGAGCTTCGCTTGAGGCAGCTCGCGAAGATCGGACAGGACTGCAGCCCGGTCTTTTAGGTTGCCGCACGCCAGTTCGCCCGAAATGAAAGGATGCATCAAAACGAGCCCCTCGGCCAAACGATCCGATAATACGGACTCGCCGTGACGGAAGTGCTCAATCCAGACCGAGGTATCGGCGAGAATCATCAGGCAGAACGTCGTCGCGGAATGCTTGATATTTTAGGCTGGGTGCCGCCGAGCGCTGCGAGTCGTTTGCCGGCTTCGCGGGCGATCAGCGCTTCCAATCCGGCGCGAACCAGCGCGGTCTTCTCCTGTATGCCCGTCAGTTCTCTCGCACGCTTAAGCAGGTTGTCGTCGATGATCAACGTAGTTCGCATATGCATTAGTATGCATGATTCGTACACGCTGGTCAACCGCGAGTACTAAGGAAGCACACCGTACCGCCGGTTCGTATTCGGATCCTCAACCGCAGCCTGCTCCCGCAGCGGCTTCAGCCGCGCGCGCACCACGCGAAGAAATTCCTTGCTCGACGGAGCCACCGGCGGCGGATCACCCGCCATTCCTCCCTCAATCCACGCGGTAACGGCCTGCTCGCTCGGCGATGGCTCGGGATTCGCGCCACAAAGGACCGACCCAATCCACGTGTAGGCCGCGCGCATCCGCGGAATCAGAGTCGGACCCCCGTGATCTCCGCCGCGCACGAGATGGTACTCATGCACAATATCGAGATCCCAGAGCACGCGATGGAGAAATTCCGTCCCGTCATGCGCGTTCACGAAATCTTCGTCGCCGGCCTCGAAATAGATTGCGAGTCCGGATTCACGAATCGCCTCCGCATTCGCCTGGGCGCGATTGGCAGGGTTATTGGCCTCGACCACTTTCGCGTCGCGTGCCGGACCGATCAACTCCGGCGGACCGCCCGACGCATGATGAATCCGGTTGCGCGCGCCGATCTGCTCGTCGCGCAGCCCCGGCTCGAGAATCGGTTGTATCGCCGCCACCGCGCAAAACTGATCGGGGCGCGCAAACGCCAGCTTAAGCGCACCATAGCCTCCCATGGAAATGCCGGTGATCGCGGTGGATGAAGCCTCAGGCAGGACGTTGCACGTCGCCCGCAGGTGCGAGAGAAAATCTTCAGCGAGAAATGAATCCCATCGGAGCGGCCCGTCCGGAAGCTCGACATAGTAGCTCATCCCGGCGCTGGGCGTCGCCAGCACCATAGGCGGTAGTGATCCATCCGACCACCAGACTTCAAATCGAGGAAGGGTGTCGAGCAGACTTTGACGGCTTCCGCCGCCGCCCATCAACACCAGACAAAGCGGCAGCGGCGCGGATTGTTCATAACCGGGCGGCGTAACGACAGCGTACGGCACCGGCTCCGGCAAGTGAGCCGACTTCAATTCGTGAAGTTCGACGTTGGAGCCCATACATCAAACACGTACCCAGCGTCTCGACTTCATCTCGAAACGCGGCAAGCTCCCGCTGGGAACCGGCACGACCTCAACCCGCAGCCCAAACGCATTTCTCAAAGCCGTTTCCAGACGGTGCGCTAGGCCGGAGTCGCTCGCGGCGTCCGGCTCGGGTTCTATCTGAATACTCAGCTCAGTGAGCGCGTGCGTGGTGGAAACCTCGACGCGATATTCCGCTACTCCACCACAGGAGCGAATGATCTCTTCCACCGCCGCGGGATAGACGTTGACGCCGCGAACCACCACCATGTCGTCCGTTCGCCCGAGGATTCCCCCGGGGAACGCCACATCCCAAGTTCCACACTCGCAACGCTCCGCGGGCGCGGTCTGCACCAGATCGCCGGTTCGATAGCGCAGGAGCGGCGATCCCAGACGCCCCAGGTTGGTGAGCACCAGCTCGCCCGTTCCGCCCGGCGCTACAGGATGTCCGCTCCGCGGATCGACCACTTCGGCGATATAAGAGGACTCGATCACGTGCAGCAGTCCCGGACGGATCGGGCAGCCGTAGCTCACCGGCCCCACCTCGGTCATGCCGTGATGGTCCACTACCCGTGCCCCGTGCCAAAGCCTTTGGATATGACCGCTGGTCCCAGAGATGCTTCCACCCGCTTCACCGGCGACGATGATGGTCCGCACACTCGAAGCCGCAAGATCGATTTTCTCCTCGGCGGCGACTTCCGCCAGACGGACGGCGTAGGTCGGCGTACAACACAACACCGTGGCCCGATTGCCAAGGATTGCGTTCAGGCGCGCGGCGCTTCGCATTCCACCGCCTGGAATGCATAGACAGCCCCTTCGAGAGGCGGCGTCGAACGCAACCCAGAACCCCAGGAACGGCCCGAACGAAAACGCGAAAAATACGCGATTCCCGGCATTCACTCCCGCTGCTTCGAACACACGGGTCCAGTTGCCGATCATCCAGTCCCAGCTTTCCTGGGTGTCGACCCAGCGCAACGGCTGGCCCGTGCTTCCGCTGGTTTGACTGAAACGCGTGTATCGCTCGACCGGATACGTCAGATTCGAACCGTACGGCGGATGCTCGATCTGATCGTTGACCAGTTCTTGCTTGAGCGTGAACGGTACGCTTTGTGAAAACTCTTCCAGAGTGGCGATCTCGGAAGACACGCCGGCGGACGCGAATTTAGTACGGTAGAAGGGATTATCCCGCAGCACGGCGTCCAGAAGCGGCCGCAGCCGGACCCGTTGATGAGCTTCGATTTCCGCGCGGCTAGGCGGGCTGACGGTCGGCGGCATGATCCATGACTTTTCCCGTGAGGAATGGCTTGCCATGCGAAAGCGGAGCGGGAACTTCGATGAACTTCGCCACGGCGTCAAACAGCGGGTTGAAGTCTAGGTACAGATTACCCATGAGACAGTCCGTCATGTCGCCCTTGAGATTCGGATAATCGAGGAGGAATTCACGGAAACTGAACGCGGTGTTGTAAAACGCGTACACCAGTCTGCGCATCGATTCGATGCCCTCGCACACTTTCGTTCCGTACGGAAGGAAGCGCGCGGCGGAAACATCGCCCGCGGTGAGAGCCTCATCCACTGCGTCTCCCGCAAGCTCGCCGCTCCGGAGCGCGATCAAAACACCAGAAGAAAACACCGGGTCAAGAAATGCGAAGGCGTCGCCCACCAGCACGAGTCCATTGGCGGCGCAGTGGCGGGAGCGATACGAATACTCGCCAGTCACGCGGTAGGGACCGAATTGCTGGCCCGCGGCCAGGTGTTGCTCGATCCAAGCGTTGTTCTTGACTTCGCGATGAAAGATGGTCGCGAGGTCCCGTGAATCTTTGTATAGATAGTCCTTTTCCGCGACGATGCCGACGCTGACCACATCCCCGGCCAGAGGAATGTACCAGAACCAACCCTTGTCCGGGACGTAGGCAACGGTGGTAGCGCCTTCGTCCATGCCGGGGTCGCGCTGCGCTCCTTTGTAATACGTCCAGATCGCGATCTTGTTCAAGTATGGGTCGCGCTGTTTCCAGCCGTTGCGGGTAATCGCAAAGGCGTCGCGGCCGGTCGCGTCGATGGTCATGGGCGCGTGAAATTCCCGCGGCTCGCCATTTTTGTCCGTGGCTCTCACTCCCACTACGGCGCCGTCCGACCAAATCAGTTCCTTGGCGGTTATCTCCTCGATCACTTCCACGCCTTTTTCGCGCGCGTTGTCGAGCAGGAGCTGATCGAATTCACTCCGCAACACCTGCCAGGTCATCGAGGCTTCATGCTTCAATTGCTGGAAGAAATAGAACGGAACCGACAGCTTTCCTCTCGAACTGACAAATTGCACGCTGTATTTCTTGGTAAAATGCGAGGCCTTCATCTTATCCAGGACCCCGATTCGCTCCAAAATGAAATAGCCGTACGGAAGCAGGGATTCGCCGATGTGATAGCGCGGGAACTTCTCGCGTTCGAGCAACACCACCCGCCGGCCCTTGCTGGCCAGCACCGACGCTGCCGTCGTACCTCCCGGTCCGCCACCGATCACGATGACGTCATTTCGGTTTCCGTTTCCGTTATCCAATCGTCGCCTCCCTACGTGTAGCGTGCGTTGCGATGTTCTGGAAGAAAAAATTCGTGAACCAGCCGGTCCACTTGCAATAATCCGTTGCGATTCAGCCGCAGATTATCCTGATCGCTGTATAGATAGCCGCCTTCGCGAAGCTCGCCCAAAGGTACGGCAAACTGTTGTTCCAGTTCCACACCGAACTTGTCCCTGAAGTACGCCTTTGGAACCCGGCCGAGTTTCATTTGCAGCACCAGTTCGCGAATGACGCGCTCCTCGGTCGAAGGAGTCAGGGCGCGGTAAATCGGAAGAATTCCCTGATTAAGCGCCTCGCAATATGGTCCGAATTCGTGGTTATTTTGGAAATGCGTGCCCTGCACGTGCGAGAAGGAAGCGACGCCCAACCCCAGCATGTCCGCGCCCGCCCACAGCATATCGCGGTACAGGAAGCGCGCCTTGGCGGGATCCCTCACCGCTGTATAAGCGCTCCCCACCGTGTAGCCGGCTTTCTCGAGTTCCGCGAAGGCCTCGCCGACCCACGCCCGTTTCGTCTTCCAGTTCGCAACCGGAGCCACATCCTGGCCGAAAACCTTCATTTCCTGGAACAAAGTCGTGTTATATGGAACTTCCATCTGGTAGATGGTGACGCTGTCCGGAGCCAACGCAATGGTCTTGCGCACGCAGTCTTTCCAGTTATCGGGCGTCTCGCCCACCATTCCCGCGATCAGGTCGATGTTGATCTGCGGAAACCCGATATGCCGGGCAAACTGATAGGCCCGATCGATTTCTTTGGAAGCGTGCGCGCGGCCGTTATTCTTGAGAATTTGATCGTCGAAATTCTCGATGCCGAGGCTCAAACGGGTCACGCCCAAGTCTTTGATAACCTGTAGCTTACCCTCGGTCAAGGTCCCCGGTTCGCATTCGAACGTGACCTCTTCCGCTTCGTCCCAGGGCAGCGCCCGCTTCATGCCCTCCACCAGATGGGTTAATTGTTTGGAGGAAATATACGACGGAGTGCCACCTCCGAAGTAAACGAATTTGGGCTTTCGGCCGCCGATGAAGGCCTTGCGGGAATACAGCTCTACTTCCTGAATTGCGGCATCCAGGTAACGCTCTACTTCCGAGGCATTCTTGTCCGTGTAGACCTTGAAATAGCAAAAGTGGCAACGCTTGCGGCAGAAGGGGATATGCAGGTAAATCCCGAGCGGGCTCTGCTGCGCGGGAGGACGATTCAAGACCCCAAAGGCGTCGCTTACACGATCCTGGGTCCAAAAGGAATAGGGAGGATAATTTGAAACAAAATAACTACCGACTGTGGTTTCTTCCTCGGGACATACGTCCTTCGGATGTCCAGTGGTCATGGAATCCTCGACACGATTGAGTATAACCTATCCCGTGTGTTCCCTTCACGTTCGGCGACCGGAGCTCCCAAGTAACCGCCCGCAAAACGGAGCGCGGCGGCGGCGTTACCTGATCGAATTGAGGGTGCCGCCGCGCCCTTTGCGGTCTTGCTAGATTGGGTGAGAAACTAACGTGAATCTTGCCCTGCTGCTCGCTCAGATCGCGATCATCCTGGCGGTCTGCCGGGTGCTACGCGGCGTCCTCGGCCGCCTGGGACAGCCTCCTGTCATCGGCGAAATCATAGCCGGGCTCCTGTTGGGACCATCATTCCTCGGTTGGATCGCGCCAGCCTGGTACGCGCGGCTTTTCCCGCCGGACAGCCTGCCGGCCCTGAATGGACTGAGCCAGATCGGGCTGGTGATGTTCATGTTCCTGGTCGGCTTGCGGCTGGATTTATCGGAAGTGAATGCGTTTCGTCACGTCGCGGGACTCGCCGGACTGTTGAGCATCATCATTCCCTTTTCGGCCGGCTTGGCTCTGGCGCGCCCTCTGCATGCGCTCGCGCCAGAATCCCCGATGTTGCCGTTTTCCCTGTTCATCGCGGTCTCAATGAGTATCACGGCGTCCCCGGTACTGGCGCGCATCCTGACGGACCAGCAGCTCACTTTCACCAAGCTCGGGCACGTGTCGATCGCCTGCGCCGCCATCAACGACGTCGTCGCGTGGACCACGCTGGCATGGGTTACGGCAATGTCTACGGCAAATTCATCCATTCTCCGAACGATCACCACCGTCGGTCTCTACGGAATCGTCATGGTGGTCGTCATTCGCCCCGCTCTAAGAGTGCTCACCCGGCGTTTCGCGGCCGCCACCGAGATCTCGGCGATGCTCGTTTTTGCCTTCGCTTCGAGCTGGATCACTGAAATGACCGGTATTCATGCGTTGTTTGGGGCGTTCTTCGCGGGTGTCATCTGGCCTCGCAACAACAAGCTGGTGGAAGAGGTCGCCGCGACGCTCGAGCCGATCACCATGGTCGTCCTGATTCCTCTTTTTTTCAGTTATACGGGGATTCGAACCAATCTCGGCCTGATCGCGGGAGGCAGGGCCTGGGCTTATGAAGCGGCCATCATCGCGGTTGCCATCGCCGGAAAGATGGGTGGCGCTTTCATCGGGGCGACCATCATGAAGTTCGGCGTTCGAGACTCGCTCGCGCTGGGCGCTCTGCTCAATACGCGCGGATTGGTGGAACTCGTGGCTCTGAATGTCGGCTTGGACCTTGGTATTTTGTCCCCCGCTCTCTTCTCGATGATGGTTGTTATGGCGCTTGCCACCACGCTAATGACCGTGCCGGCGTTGAAATTAATCTCCAGGGGCCCCCCAGTCCAGTCTGAGTTCCCCCAAACGTAAATTCTTTTACAGGCCCTTTTCCCTCGCTCCAAACTACTGTGTTCAGGCCCCGGTACTGAGTTAAGGTTCGTTACATTTGTTTCAAATCGCTTAAGTAGAGTCGAAACTTAGTTGTAAGATTGTGGAAAAAATGCTATCGTTATAACCGCAACTAAGTTGCTAAGGCCTTTGCGACTGGGCGCGCCTACCTGCCATTTGCAATCGCTGGGCGGAAAGGTTACCGCTGGACAACATGGACGAGCCGGTTCAGAACGAAGACCTCGAGTTATACATCTTGGGGCGGCTCCTACCCAGCGAAATTGCCCCGGATTCCAATCGGGCGGAGGCCGAGTCCGAGAAGTTCATGAAGCAGTTGGCGGACCTGGGACGCCAACAGCGGCGCGACCGTGATGGCGAAGAACGGCGAAGCGAATTGCGCATTCCTCTCAACGTGTCCGCTTCCCTGAAGGCCATTAACCCCCTGGCTGCGGGACGTTCGGAGATCAGGATTATCGATATGGCCGCCGGCGGGCTAAAGCTACAGGTACCCGAATTCATCCACCCGGGAACCGCCATTCAGATCCGTCTCAAGCGCACGATTGCCCTCGCGGAGGTCCGTTACTGTCATCCGGCCGGTGCTGAGTTTCACGTCGGCGTCCATCTGCAGGATGTTTTCCCGCGCGGAGCCTCCTGAAGTGAGCCGCCTAGCCTTGAAGGTACCGGGTCAGATCCTCTAATCGGAGGCAATGCCCAAACGCGGTGTCGCGCGTAATGCGTCCGGAACGCACCAGCTCCGCTAGCGATTGCTCCATGGTAATCATTCCCTCCGCGCGGCCGGTGCCGATGGCCGTATAGAGTTGATGATCCTCACCTCTACGGATCAGGTTCCGTACGGCGCGAGTGGCAATCAGGATTTCAACCGCCGGATAGAGATCGCCCCGATCCGCGGACGGCACCAGTTGCTGGGCCACGATTGCGAGTAACGCCAGCGATAATTGTTGCCGGAATTGAACCTGATTATTCGCGGGAAACGAGTCCAAAATGCGTGACACAGCTTGCGAAGTGTCGTTGGTATGCAGGGTAGAGAGCACCAGATGGCCGGTTTCCGCGGCTGTCAGCGCGGTAGCGATCGTCTCCGCGTCGCGCATTTCCCCCACCAGAATTACGTCCGGAGTCTGCCGCAACACGCTGCGGACGGAGCTAGCGAAGTCCGGAGCATCGTGCCCCACCTCGATCTGTTCCACAATCGAATTCCGGTTGGCGTGCACGAACTCGACCGGGTCTTCGATCGTCACGATGTGGTCGCGGCGATGCGTATTGATCAGATCGACCATAGCTGCCAGCGTCGAGCTTTTTCCGGATCCGGTCGCGCCGGTGACCAGGACCAGACCCTGGCGCGCCTCCGTTAGCCGCTTGATGGTCGCCGGCAAGTGCAGGGACTCGAGCGTTGGAATCTTATCCGGCAGCAGCCGTATGGCCCCCGCAAGCGTACTTCGCTGGTAGTGGAAGTTGGCGCGGAAGCGCCCGATTCCCTCCCGCGAGAAACACAGATCCACCGATTTGTTTTTCTGGAGTTCCTGATGCTGGTTCGCGCTCAGCAGGGGCAGCACCAGGCTGCGGATATCTTCGGCGGAAAGCGCCGGACCGGCCGCGGGCGTGAGACTGCCGTTCACACGCAGGGTGACAGGGGCATGTGCGATCAGCAGCAGATCCGACGCGCCCCGCCGCACGGCATGCAGCAGCAACTGATTCAAGCCGTGATCCGCGCTTTGAACCGGGCTGGGCGAACTCGGCTGCGGCTCCGGCCGTGGTTCGCGAGAGGTCGCGGCTGTGCGGTTTAGCTCGGCGACAATTTGGGCAAGTTCATTCTCGTAGCTCGGCACCTAGTCAGTATGACGTAACCCGGCGTCAGGCGTTGAGGATCAAGGCGTGCCGATCGAAACGTGTTGGTTTATTTGCGTTAATCTGCGGTTCAAAATTTAGACCGCCCAGATCTGGGAGAGCGCTCGCTGAAAGTTGCCGCCCAGAATGAGTTCGATGTCCTGCCGCTGGTAGTTCCGCCGGACCAACCCATCCGCGAGATCGAAGATCTTCTTCTGGTAGTCGATTCCGTCCAGGTCGACATCGCTGCCGACCCCGGCGTGCTCAACGCCTGCCAGTTTGACCACGTGGTCCACGTGATCGAGGACATTTTCGATGGTAACCGGACCTTGCGCCCGGACAAAGGAACGAATCATCGAAATCCCGATGACCCCGCCTTTCTCCGCCGCCTTCTGGATCGCTCGGTCGGTCTTACAGCGGGCACTGTTCGGAACCAGCGCCCGGCAGTTGGAGTGCGTGATCAAAACGGGTTTGCGCGAAGCGGCAATGGCATCCAGAGTCGTTCGGTCGGCGCAATGCGATACGTCGACCGCCATACCGACCTGGTTCATTCGTTCGACAATCTGCGCACCGTATGGCGTGAGGCCCGGATCTCGCGGATCCGTAGATCCCCCTCCAATTCTGTTCGGCGCGTAGGTGAGCTGCGAAACTCTCTGCCCCATCTTGTAGAAACGATACACATCCTCGACGGATCGAAAATGAGAGGAGTTTTGCTGGCCGATAACAATCCCAATCTTGCCGAGTTTCTTCGCCAGCGCCAGGTCGCCAGGGCAATCCACACGGAGGAAATCCTTCGGATACGCGGCGATGAACAGGTTCCAGCCGGCAATATCGGCGAGCGAGGCCGAATAGATATCGCCCGTCGTATACCCGACCGCCGGATGGAAAACCGTGATGCCGGAGTCTTTCAGCTTCTGAAAATCGGCCGGCTGAAAGCGATCGGGCTGCGCTCGCCAAGCCGATAGTTTCTTCCAGTTCAGGGTCAGAAGACCGAGCATGTCGATAACGGTGGAGCCGCGAACCAGATCCACCGCGACGCCGGAATATTCGGTCTTGCTTTGAGCAAAAAGCCGGAAACGGCCGCGGTTGAAGAAGGGGGCGCCGCACACGAGTGCCGCGCCGGCAAGGAGGGAACGACGAGAAATCATAACTACAATTACGAATCGACGACTATAGCACGGGACGATACCGAAACCCAGGTTTTGTTTCATGAAAATTTTGTCACCGTTTGAAGCGGGAACCGTGCAACCGATCCGCGCATGGGCAACGTCAAGATAGATAAGGAGAAAGCGCCAAAATCATGCTGTACGAGTGGAATCGCTTTACGCTCACCAGACGCCGCGTGTTTACGCTGGCGGCTGGGGCCGGGGTCGCGGGCTGGACACGCCTGTGTGCCGCAAGCCCCGACTTCTGGAACAAAAAGGAGCCGTCCCAATGGTCCAGCGAGGAAATTGAGCAGCTCACTACCAAATCGCCCTGGGCCAAAGACATCACGGCTCAATTTTCCGCGGCGGATGGAGGACCGTATGCGGGTGGTGCCCCACCAGGAGCAGGCGGACCGGGCGGCGGACCAGGTAATCCTGGCGCAGGCATCCCCAGTGTGGGCATTCCGGGCATCGGTGGAGGCGGAATGGGCGGTGGCCGGCGACGGGGAGGGCCGGTCGAAACCGCGCACGGCATCGTGCGATGGGAGAGTTCCAAAGTGATTCTCGACGCACTGAAGACGCCGATTCCGGACAATTTCGCCGAACATTATGTGATCAGCGTGACCGGTGTACCCCTCGATCCCACTTCACGCCGGAGAGGACAGGACGATGACGCGCCCCATACCACCAGTGAGCTCCTCGAAGGGCTCAAATCGGTCACTGCTCTCGAGCCCAAAAATGGCCGGGAGGCTCAACCTGGCGTTGTTCAGATGGGCGGAAGGTCCGGCTACGGAAGCATCCTGTTCGGATTCTCGAAGGACCTGCTCAATCTGAAGCCCGAGGACAAAGAGGTGAACTTCAGCAGCCAGTTCAGACATGTCCCTCTTAGGGCCAAGTTCGTCCTCAAGGAGATGATGTACCACGGCGAATTGGCGTTGTAATGGTAAACTAGCAAGCGCACCGGTTCTGTGGCGGAATGGCGGAATTGGCAGACGCACCAGACTCAAAATCTGGCGTTCTTCACTGAACGTGTGGGTTCGACCCCCACTTCCGCCACCACAGTATTCTCTTGGAGATAGCGGCGGTCCCCGGTTTCATCGGGCAATATCGTACAACGGGGAATGGCGCTAAGCCTCTATCGCTGCGGTTGCAGTTCTCCGCGACCTCGACCCTAAAGATCTTCAAAACGATGCGCAGTCATATGTGGCGATCAAGGGCGGGTCGACTGTCACATCCATGATGATGGCCTTGGATCGGCTACACAAAAGTGCCACGCGCAAGGGCGGTAAGGCAGTAGCATGACATCGACGAACCCCTCATTGAGGCGGTACATAAGTAGAGACTTCCAGAACGTCGATGTTCGACGCGTCCTTCGATCGAACAGTGACCCAAACTACAGTTCCAGCTTCGACCTGAGCTGGTATACCCCCGAAGCCAGCAACCGCAATATCTGGTCTACTGGTTGTGTACAACTTCGGTGATGAAGCGCCTTCCACACCAATGTCCGTTGCCACACATGCGCGATTGCACCGAACCGCGAACATTGGGAACTGAAAGCGACCAGCGACGGTGATGCTTAACTTAACTCCAGGATGTCCAGAATCCGGTCCTTCAGACGGCCCCTGCTTACTTCCCCCTTCAACTGTCGTTTTCGTCCATGTGATCCGCGGAGGAATCGGTTGGAAGCTGTTGACGGTATTGTTCACGGTAGGGTGGTCAACAACACCTCCCGACACGCAAATTCCGTTCGGGCAGTTGTTGGTAGCCGGAGGCTGGTTGTTGAGCCTTTCCATGTCCTTTTGAATCTCATCTAACTTAGTCAACACCGCCGTCGGATCGATCTGGTTTGCGATGACCCGGTTCATAATTGCGAGCAGCTGGTTGCCTTGTTCCTTCCCGATGCCGCAGGTGATATTGAAGATGTTTCCGTTTCCGGTATTCGCAGGACTGCACGCACCTCGGGTCGATGCCGCGCCTGAAACGGTTGTCTGGCCGTAAGTCGATCCAGAACACAAAATGAAGGCCAAAGGTAAGCATCGCATATTCATTTTTTCTCACCATCTTTTTTTGCTGGTACCGACCCACCGTTGAAGGTATTGCCGTCACCGGTATTGGCGGGGCTATTATCGCCGAGGGTAGTCGCTGGCCCCGATTGGTGCACTTGCGGTGCAGCAGCAGGCACGCCACTTTCTATCGGCTCAGCAGGAGCGACACGATTTTTCAGTTGTACCGTGTGCGCGAAGAAATACGACGCGAGCACCAATGCTAGCCCACCCGTAATCCTCTGCGTCCAATCAAACTTCATGGGATTCGTAGTAATGAGAAGCACCGTAAGAGCTGCTGTGATCGGCAACAAATACCGCTCGATAAAAAGTGACATACCGTTCTACGCCATAGCCGTTACTCACTTGGCGTGTTGCCCTCATCATCACTTTTGATTGTTGCAGTTCGATTACAAATGAATGACTCTCTTATGAAATTTTCCCATTTTATTCGCCCTTTAGGATCAAATAGATACGGATAAATCCTAGAGGGCGAGAGTACGATCCTGGGCGGGGTTTATGGGAACACGACAAGGGTTGCGAGGAGCGAGAGGTTGCCGCGACTTTGCCCCGGCGGAGACGCAGAGAAGGTCACTTACCGTGGTAATCCAACGCCCCGGACGACTCATTTGCCGCCGAGTGTTGCCGACTGAGGCGTGATCCGATCGAATAAGAACACTTCTCGGAACGCCAAATGGGCCTGAGCCACCTTTACGCGTTCGATGACGTTCTTCCATTCCGGCTCAAGAACAATAGTGTTGGCAATACAGTCGACAATCAGCACGGTATTTGGTGGATAGCTCTTGGTGCTCTTACACTTCAGCCGCGCGATTATTTGATCGGCCAAGTCCGCCTCCAATTCATTTTCATGACGCACGTGAGGCTGAGAGACGATGTTGCCCGTTTTCTTGTCGCGCGAAATACCCTCTGGTCCGAAAGATGGACCACCCCTGTCAATTTGCTCACGTACCAGATATTCGTTCTGATGAACCGAGGTCGTTATCTCGACGAGCACCCTTTGAGGAACGAAGTCGTGATCGACTCGTGCGCCCGAAGATAACAGGATCGCGTCGAACGGCTGTGATCCACTGAACCACCTTACCTTAATACGTCGGCTTTCGCCGTAGTGGACTTGAACATAGCGCGCGAGCGGAAGCAGTTCCTCGAGTAGTCGTTTCTCCAGCTTCGTTGGGCGTAGCCGAAGCTTGGACACGCCATTTGGCCCACTCCTAACTTGATCAAACAAATCGTAGACCTTGCGACAAAAGGTCAGGCCGTCAAGTAATCTGCCATCGAACGCGGAAAGATCTAATAGCCGTCTTGCAGCCATACTCCATTGTCCTAGCTTTGAGCGGATAACAGGTGTCGCCAGGCCTGAAAGCAAGTATGATCGAAGATGGGAACATGGAAAACGGGAACGACCTGCCGGCGACCAAGCGCGACTTCGAAGAATTCAAAGTCGAAGTCAATATCCCCTTTGAAGCATTCGAGCAGCGCATAGGGCAGATTCTTCACGATACCGAGGCGCGCGTCCTTCAGGCATTCTGCGGCTTCGCGGGAGCAACCAACAAGCGCCTTGATCAGACTGACTGGAACCTAGCCATATGCACCGACCGGCTGGAGACGATCGAAAGCCGTCTTCTCGAAGTAGAGAAGCGCCTCAACATCCCTCCCACCCATTAGCGCTCTCCGTCATTTCCTCCGCTCTTCCAACTCCTCCAGCGTACGCGGCCAATCCTCCCGCAATAGACGGCTCAGCGCCCGGTCGGCCAGCAATTTCCCTCCCGTCTGGCAGCGCGCGCAATAGTTGGTCTCGTTCGATGCGTAGCGGATTCGTTGAATTTTCGTCTCGCAACGCAGGCACGGCTTGCCGTACCGGCCATGCACCGCCATCCCCTCGCGAAACGCGGTAACCTTCTCCGGGAACTTGTCCCCTGCATCAATGCGCAGCCTCGCGGTCCAATCGAGCAACGTTGCGCGCGTGGCCTCGTGCAGCCGCGCAATTTCGGCAGGCGTCAAGCGCTGGGTCAAGGTCACGGGCGAAAGCCGTGCCTGAAACAGGATCTCATCGGAATAGGCGTTTCCGATGCCGCTGAACAGATGAGGATCGGTGAGCGCGCGCTTTAACGTGTGATTCGCGGAAGTGAGCGCCGCCGCAAACGTCGCACGCGGAGCCGTCAGCACATCGATTCCACCCGGGTCGAGCGACTGAAGCTCATCGCCCGCCATCACGTGCAAGGACGCGCGCTTTCGCGATCCAGCCTCGGTGAGCGTCAGGGTTCCCGAATCGAATTCGAACGCCGCCAGCGTGCGCCGGCCGTCGGCACTGCGGGGCTTCTCGCTCCAATGCAGACGCCCGGCGATCATAAGGTGCAGCACCAGCCAGACGTCGTTATCGAGTCCGATCGCGATCCGCTTCCCGATGCGCCGCAAGGCGCGAACTTTGCGTCCGCTCACTACGTCCACCGGAGGGTCGGCCGTTCGCAGCAGAAAAGGTCCGCCGATCTCCACGCGGCGGAGCACGTGTCCCATGATGCGGCGGTCGAGCGCTTCCATATAAACCACGATGTCGGGCAATTCGGGCATTTATGCGTGTTCCTGTGACAGACTATCAGGGATGAGGGCTCTACGGGCTACCGGCGCCGCTTTCCTGCTGGGCATCTTCTCGTCCTCGCTCACGTTTGCGCAGAGCGTCGAGTTCATCAAGGCCAACTACACCAAGTACGAATACATGGTCCCGATGCGCGACGGGAAGAAGCTTTTCACGTCGGTCTATGTCCCCAAGGATGAGTCGGAACGGTGGCCGATCATGCTCACGCGCACGCCCTACGGCGTCTCGCCTTACGGGATTGACGTCTACCGCAACAACCTCGGGCCATCGGCCAGGTTCGCGGAGGATCGGTACATTTTCGTCTACCAGGACGTGCGCGGGCGCAATCTGAGCGAAGGCGATTTTCAGGATATGCGGCCCATCCTCGACGGGAAGCGCGGGCCGAAGGACATCGACGAGGCTTCCGATTCCTACGACACGATTGACTGGTTGGTGAAGAACATCCCGCGCAATAATGGCCGCGTCGGCATGTGGGGAATTTCGTACCCGGGGTTTTATGCGGCCGCAGGTTTGATCGACGCTCATCCGGCGCTGAAATGCGCTTCGCCGCAAGCGCCCATCTCCGATTGGTTCATGGGTGACGACTTCCACCATAACGGCGCGCTCTATTTGCCGCACGCGTTTCGGTTCTTCAATGGCTTCGGTCGTCCGCGGCCTGAGCCGGTTATTCAGCCCGCAAGCAACCTGCCCGATCCAAGTTGGGTGGACGCGTACACATTCTTTTTGCGGCTGGGGCCTTTGGCCAACGTGAACGAGAGGTATTACAAGAACGACGTCGCCTTCTGGAACGAAATGGCGAAGCATCCGAACTACGACGAGTTCTGGCAGGCCAGGAACCTGCGTCCGCACCTGAAGGACATTAAGCCCGCCGTGATGACCGTCGGCGGCTGGTTCGACGCCGAAGACCTTTTCGGCGCGTTGAACGTTTATAAGACTGTGGAGACGCAGAGTCCGGGTTCGAGCAATGTTCTGGTGATGGGGCCGTGGTTCCACGGTGGCTGGGCGCGCAGTGATGGAGAGTCGCTCGGCAACGTTCATTTCGGATCTAAGACCAGCGAATTCTATCAAAACAACATCGAGTTTCCTTTCTTTCGTTATTACCTGAAGGGCAAGGGCGATCCGAAGCTGCCGGAAGCCTACGTGTTCGAAACGGGCCGGAATGTCTGGCATCGCGAGGACGCGTGGCCGCCCAAGACCGTGCGTCAGGCGTCACTCTATCTTCAGGCTGGCGGGAAATTGTCGTTCCAACCGCCCGCCGAGGATTCCGGGTTCGATGAATACATCAGCGATCCGGCGAAGCCCGTGCCGTATATTAACGGCCAGGCCCCCGGCATGACGCGCGAGCACATGACCGATGACCAGCGCTTCGCCGCCGCTCGTCCAGATGTGCTGGCGTATCAAACCGATCCGCTGACGTCGGACGTGACGATCGCGGGACCACTGACGCCCAGCCTGTTCGTCTCCACCACCGGGACGGATTCCGATTTCGTCGTGAAACTGATCGATGTTTATCCCGATGATTTTCCGGACAACGATCCGAACCCGGCGAATGTGAGGATGGGCGGTTACGAGCAGTTGGTCAGAGGTGAACTGATGCGCGGCCGATTCCGCAACAGCTACGAAAAGCCGGAAGCGTTCGCTCCCGGAAAGATGGAAAAAGTTGAATACGTGATGCCGGATATTTATCACACGTTCCGGCAGGGACACCGCATCATGATTCAGGTGCAGAGCTCCTGGTTCCCGTTGGCCGACCGCAATCCACAGAAGTTCGTCGACATTTATTCCGCGAAGACGTCCGATTTTCAGAAGGCCACGGAGCGTGTCTATCATACCCGCTCGGCTAGTTCCCGGTTGATGGTGAATGTGAAGCCCAACGATTCGGTGAATTCAGACGCTGGATCTGGCCAAATTAAAACACTGGTGCAGCTGGTGAAGGAAGGGGCGAGTGCGCCGCTCGGGCCCTCGCCGTCTGGCGTGACCGGGAGTGCGTTGCGGATAGGCACAATTCAGCCCGCCGCTTCCCGGGCACAGACCTGCCCGAGCCCGCTCGCCTTGGACCTTTTCAAACATCAGATTGCGCATCAGAGAAACGAAGAATTGTTTCCCTTAAGGGGCCTGCAGATGATTCACGCCGACGTTTGGGAACGCGGTGCGCTTACTGTGTTTTACGTTCGTGAACAACCGAGCAGCTTCATCCCCACGGCCCGCGTGGTCTACCCCGTTGCGAGGGACGGAGCGGAGGGTTCGTACACTTGCGAGGCCGGACGGAATTGGAGGGAGTGTGTTGAAGAAACCGCGGGTGTTGAAGCGGCTACCGACATCCCGCGCACCTGCGAAATCGCCATTGATTTGCGCACCATACCCGCCTGGGCGCCCTCCCCGAATGACTCGACGAAGCGTCGAGTGGCGGACGAGCTCCGCAACGAAATTGAGACGGAATGGCAGGGAGTGCGCGAGATCGTCATCCGGGACTTCGATCTGAGGGACAACCAAATTACGATGTACTTGAAAATGCCGGACGGCGACTATTTCCAGGGTTGTGGCTTTCACGCTATGCGTGAACCACACTGCGAAGGTTGGCACCTGTTTGGCCAAGTTCCGGTTTCCAGCATTCGAAAGTGGATTTTCGAGAAGCCGTACCGACTAAAGTAACTTCATCGCGACCCGAGTGGGCGCCTCGAAGTCATTTCAAGACAACCAACCCAGCTACCCGTCCGAGCGCCGTGTTTCGAGTGCTTCAATGGCTTTGCCATCCGCTTCCCAGTCCTCGACGGTATAGATCACGTAGGGGATGCCGCGTTGCTTCAGTAGTTCCATGAACTCGATCCGCCCCAGACTGAGGTCCCGTGCTGCCTGGCCCGCGGGAATCTTGCGGTCGGCAAAAAGGGCAAGGATTGCTTCCTTGCGGACTCGCTCCTGAAGCTCGTGCTTGTCGATAGATCCCTCGGCGACGTTGATTTCAACTTCGAGCTTCACGGAAGGCCCTCGCCAACCATTCTACCGCTGCACGTTTGATGTTCATCTCGAAGCCGACTTCGCTGTTCCATGCTTGTCCAACTCCACCTTCGCCACGGATTCCGCGTGGACCTCATCCGGCCCATCGGCGAGCCGTAATGTCCGGGCATTCGCCCACATCGCCGCGAGCTCGAACTCCTGGCAGACCCCGCCGCCGCCGTGCGCTTGAATCGCCCGGTCAATCACCCGCAGAGCCACATTCGGCGCAACCACTTTAATCATCGAGATCTCGGCGCGCGCGGCCTTGTTACCCACCGTGTCCATCATGTGCGCTGCTTTCAGAACTAAGAGCCGCGCCTGTTCGACCTCGATCCGCGAGTGCGCAATATCGGAGCGAATCGTCCCCATTTCCGCAATCGTCCTGCCGAAGGCGACGCGGGATTTCACGCGGCGGCACATCATTTCGAGAGCCCGCTCCGCTTGGCCGATGAGTCGCATGCAGTGATGAATCCTCCCCGGCCCTAGGCGGCCTTGGGCAATCTCGAAGCCCCTCCCTTCGCCGAGCAACATATTGGTCACGGGCACCCGAACGTTTGTGAAGGTCATCTCCCCGTGCCCGTGCGGCGCGTGATCGTATCCGAATACGGTGAGCATGCGGTCCATCTTGATGCCGGGCGTGTCCATGGGGACCAAAATCATCGATTGCTGCTTATGTTTGGGAGCCGAAGGGTCGGTCTTGCCCATGAAGATCGAGATCTTGCAGCGCGGATCGCCCGCGCCAGAGGACCACCACTTGTGGCCGTTGATCACGTAGTGGTCGCCGTCGCGCACGATACTCGATTCGATGTTGGTGGCATCGGAGGAGGCAACGTCCTTCTCGGTCATGCTGAAGCAGGAACGGATTTCGCCGTTGAGCAAAGGCTTCAGCCAGCGCTCCTGTTGCTCGGGCGTTCCGTAACGCGCCAGAACCTCCATATTTCCGGTGTCGGGCGCAGAGCAGTTAAATACCTCCGGAGCCATATGGGAACGTCCCATGATTTCGCACAGCGGGGCGTATTCGAGATTGGTCAGCCCTGCGCCATGCTCGTCGCCGGGCAGAAAGAGATTCCATAAACCTTCCGTGCGCGCCTTGGGCTTCAGCTGTTCAATGACGGGCACGGGACGCCAACGGTCCTCTGCGATCTGCTGGTAGTAAAGCTCCTCGTTCGGATAAATGTATTCATCCATGAACGCCGTGAGGCGCTTCTGAAGGTCCTTGACCTTGGTGGAATAATCGAATTCCATATGGGTGTGTACATCGTACCTTATCGAAAGGTGCGAAGCTCTGGATGATCCAGATGCGGGGTGGTATTCAAGCTGAACAGCCGAATTTCCGATTCGCGCACGCGGAAGGTCGAATAGGACGCGTTGAGCAGCACGCCGGCCAGCCACATCGCCCGGCCATCCATGATGTCGAGCATTCGAGCGGCGCAGACGCCGATGGGCGTTGCCGAAGTAAATACGATGGTATTTCCCTGGCGCCGGGGCGCCACGGCTCGCGCCAAGGCGGCGATAACTCGCTCGCAAAATGCCTCCCACGATTCGCCGGAATACGGGTAACGGCCCTCCACCCAGGAGCGCACCACTAACTTGTCGCAATCATTCCACCGGCGGTGCACCGGCGCATCGTGCGCTCCCTGGCTCGCGATCACCGCCCGTTGCATCTCTTCGAATTCCCGCCGGAAATCCGCGTCGCTCGCGGCCAGGTGCGGGGCGAGCTCAGTGTAAACATGTGCCAGATCGAATTCGTCCCAACCCGGATCGACAACCACCTCCGGAAGCGCATCGCCGCTGGAAGCGCGAATCTCCTCCGCAGTGGAGCGTTGCCGGGCAAGCGACCCGGAAAACGCCAGCTCAAAACGAATCCCCTGGCTCGCGAAATATTCACCGAGCAAACGGGACTGCCTGCGGCCCAGTTCGGATAGCGAATCGTAGTTTTCGCGCGTACCTGCCTGCCCATGGCGGACCAGATACAGCACGCTCAAACTGCTCGCTCCATCAATTGCAATGCCAGTTCGGTGAGTGTCTGCACACGCTGGTCAAAGGTTCGAAAGCGCTCGTCGTGAGTTTGGCCTCGCCAGAACCGGAAGTAAATCTGTTGCAGGATCACCGCGAGCCGGAACACGCCGAACGCCTCGTGCCAATGGAGCGCGGAGAGATCACGGCCGGTTTTTTCGGCATAGCGTTCGACGAATTCGTCCCGTGCGAACCACCCTGGACTAGCGGTAACGGCTTCGCGGCCGGTGCCTGGAACCAGAGGGGAATTCCAGTAACACAGGGTCAAGCCGAGATCGCAGAGCGGATCACCCACCGTGGACATCTCCCAATCGAGCACCGCCTCAATCCGGTCCACCGACTGACTGTCGATCATCACGTTGTCGAGCTTGAAATCGTTGTGAACCAAGGTGGGTTTGCCGGACGGAGGAATCGTCGCGGCGAGCCAGCCCATCACTCGATCCATCTCCGGACTGGCCTGGGTACGAGCCCGCTCCCAACGTTCGGACCATCCCTTCACCTGGCGCGCGACAAAGCCCTCGGGCTTGCCGAGCGAGACCAGCCCGTGTTTCTCGACATCCACCGTGTGTAATTGGACCAGGCAGTCGATAAACGCCCGGCTGATACGATTCGCGTAGTTCTCCTGCGAAGTGATACTGGCTGGGACGTGGTCCCGCAACACCACGCCGCGCCGCCGCTCCATGAGAAAGAAGGTCGCTCCGATGACGGCGGGATCGTCACACAAAAGGTAAACCTGAGGCGCCGGAGGAAAGTGAGGATGCACGGCTTGAAGCACGCGGAATTCGCGGGCCATATCGTGCGCTTTCGGAGCTACTGGACCCATCGGCGCTCGCCGCAGCACATATTCCTGCTCACCGCTGCGCACCAGATAAGTCAGGTTCGAATGTCCGCCGGGAAACTGTTCGACCTCAATATTCTCGAGGACTCCGTCCCGCTTGCCGCGCAAATATTCGGCCAGTGCGCCGGCGTTGAGCTCCTCGCCTTCGCGAACCCCTGCCGTATCCGTGCGCATGGTTTTTCATTCTAACAGGCACCACTTATACTGGCTGTATGCGAATGATCGGGCTGTTCTTGCTGCTCGCAGCATGTGCCTATGCCGGCGATATTGAAGCGCGGGTCAAGCACGGATACGCCGATTCGAACGGGGTAAAGATTCATTACGCAAGTCTGGGAACGGGTCCTCTCATCGTGATGATTCACGGATTCCCGGACTTCTGGTACACCTGGCGCGACCAGATGGAGGTGCTGTCGAGCCAGTTCCAGTGCGTCGCGATCGATCAGCGCGGCTACAACCTGAGCGACAAGCCGCAAGGCGTCGAGAATTATTCCGTACGCTTCCTGGTCGGAGACGTCGCGGCGGTAATCAAATCCTTAGGCCGCGACAAAACGATCATCGTCGGGCATGACTGGGGCGGCGTGGTCGCGTGGAATTTCGCGATGTTCCATCCGGAGATGACAGACAAGCTGATCATTCTCAATCTTCCGCATCCCCGAGGATTGAGCCGGGAACTGGCGCATAATCCCGAACAGCAGAAAAGCAGCCAATATGCCCGTAATTTCCAGCAGCCGGACGCGGCCTCCAAGCTGAATCTGGAGCAGTGGGCGGGCTGGGTGCGGGACCCGGACGCGCGGGCGAAGTATTTAGAGGCTTTCAAACGCTCAGATCCCGAAGCGATGCTCAACTACTACAAGGCGAATTATCCGCGCGAACCGTACACCGAAGATACCTCGCCGGTCGTCAAAATAAAGATGCCGGTGTTAATGTTCCACGGCTTGAAAGATACGGCGCTGCTCTCCGGAGCGCTGAATAATACGTGGGATTGGGTGGATAAAGATCTGACGCTCATCACCATTCCGGGGGCAGGGCACTTCGTGCAGCAGGACGCGTCGGATCTGGTGTCGAGATCCATGAAAATGTGGCTAAACCGATGACTGCCGACGAAATTCGTACACATCTCCGATATTCTGGATGGGCTTCCCAGCGGCTCTTAGACGCTGCTCTGAAGCTCGACATGGAACAACTCTCCCGGGACATGCAGGTGTCACATAAGAGCGTCCTGGATACTCTCTCTCATATCTATTTCGCGGATCGGATCTGGTTTTCGCGCGTGGTCGATCCCCAGGAGGCTGCTCCTCCTTCAAGTCTGACTCCCGACGAACTCAGCACACAATGGCGTCGCATTCAGAACCGCTGGGAAGAGTGGGCCGAGTCATTGACCGATGCCGACCTCGAACGAGTCGTCCATTACAAGAGCATCAAAGGCGATCCGTATGAGAACCACCTTGGTCAGATTCTATTGCACGTGGTGAACCATGCCACGTTGCATCGCGGGCAGGTGATGGCGATGCTTCGCCAGCATGGCGTCGCTCCTCCGCCGACGGACCTGATCGGATACTACCGCCACATGGCCGCTGCCCACGGTTAACCGGAAAATGCGAATCGTCACCCTCTTCACGTTTTTTCTTCCGCTGTTCGTGGCAGCACAAGACAACACGATCCAGATGCGTCTCGACGCGACGGACGCTCCACACCGGCTTTACCACATCCAGATGACCTTACCGGTGAAAAGCGGCCCCTTGACGTTGCTGTATCCGAAGTGGATTCCAGGGGAACACGGCCCGACTGGACCCATCAACGATCTGGTCGGCTTGAAGCTTACTGCGAATGGTCAATCGATTCCTTGGAAGCGCGATGACGTGAATATGTACGCCTTTCACGTCACGGTTCCGGACGGCGCGAATTCTTTGGCAGTCAGCTTTGATTTCATTTCGCCCCCGGAAACGCCCGGGTTCTCTTCCGGCGCTTCAGCCACCACTCAGCTTGCGGTATTGAACTGGAATCAATTCCTGCTGTATCCCGAAGGTGTACCCGCCGACCAATTGCGCTACCAGGTGAATTTGCGAGTGCCGAATTCGTGGAGCTACGGGACCGCGCTGCCGATCGCGCGCGAAACCGGGAGCGAGATCGAGTTTCAGCCCGCCCCGCTCACGACGCTGATCGATTCTCCCCTATCGACTGGAATCCACTACCGCACCATCGAACTCGGTAAAGACGGATCGATTGAGCATTATTTGCATCTCGCCGGAGATAGCGATCGCGCGATCGATATTTCACCGCAGGATATCGAACATTACAAGAATCTGGTGGCCGAAACCGGCGCGTTGTTCGGGTCGCGTCACTATCGCAGCTATCATTTTCTATTCACACTGAGCGATCACGTCGCGAGTTTTGGCCTGGAACATCACGAGTCAAGCGACGATCGGGTCGCGGAGCGCGGTCTCGTCGATGAAGGGTCGCGCAAGGTTAACGCCGATCTGCTGCCCCATGAGTTCGTGCATTCGTGGAACGGAAAATACCGCCGTCCGGCCGGTCTGGTCACGCCGGATTATAGCGAACCGATGAAGGGCGACCTGTTATGGGTCTACGAGGGGTTGACGCAATACCTCGGTGAGGTTCTCGCCACCCGTACTGGTCTGTACACGCCCGAGGAGTTTCGTGAAGAACTTGCCATGATCGCTGCGTCGCTCGACCGCAAATCCGGACGGTCCTGGCGTCCGCTCGAGGATACGGCGGTCGCGGCGCAACTGCTCTACGACGCGCGCGATGATTACTCGGAATACCGGCGCAGCGTGGACTATTACGACGAAGGGACGTTGATCTGGCTGGATGCCGACGTTCTGATCCGCCAACTCAGCAAGGGAAAGAAATCTCTGAATGACTTCTGCCGTGCGTTCGAGGGCGGCCCTGGCGGTGCGCCCGCGCTCAAGCCCTACACGTTTGACGACGTCGTGGCTGGGTTGAACTCGGTTCAGCCGTACGATTGGGCCGGATTTCTGCGGGAGCGCGTCCAATCCGTTGCGCCGCATGCTCCCTTCGGAGGTATCGAAAACGGCGGATATAAATTGATGTTCACGTCAACTCGCTCGGAGCTTTTCAGATATTTCGAAGACGACAAGCGCGTGAGCGATATGACGTATTCGATCGGTATGGTCGTCAAGGATGACGGAACCGTTCAGGACGTCGCTTTAGGCGGACTGGCTCAGAAAGCGGGTATCGCGCCCACGGACAAACTGATCGCTATCGATAACCGCCAGTTCACCGCGACTCTGCTGCGCGAGACCGTACACGCCACGGCCTCGAGGATGACAGTGATCGAATTCCTGGTCAAGAGCGGCGAATACTACAGCGTTCATAAAATCGAATATCAAGGGGGTGAAAGGTTTCCGCACTTGGTGCGTGAGCCGGAGAAGACGGACCTTATCACCGAGATCGTGACGCCATTGGTAAAGCGTTAAAGCCCCATGATGTGGTAGCCCGCGTCGACGAACAGCACATCGCCCGTGACGCCGCGGCCTAAATCGCTCGCTAGGAACACTGCGGTATCGGCGACCTCGGCCGGATCGGTGTTCCGGCGCAACGGCGCGTGCGCGGGAACCGCCTCCAAAATCTTTGAAAAATCCTTGACGCCGCGCGCGGAAGCGGTCTTCACCGGGCCCGCGGAAATCGCGTTTACACGAATACCGCTCGGCCCCAGATCAGCGGCCAGATATCGAACGGCTGCTTCGAGCGATGCCTTAGCCGTGCCCATCACGTTATAGTTCGGAACCACCCGCGATGAACCCAAGTAAGTGAGGGTCATCATCGCGCCCCCGGCGGTCATCAGCGGAGCGGTTGCACGCGCCACGGCGATCATCGAATACGCGCTCACCTCCTGCGCGAGCAGATAGCCAGCACGCGATGTATCCACCAGCGGCCGGCCCAGATCCTCGCGATTCGCGAATGCGATGCTGTGCACCACTACGTCCAGACGGCCGTGCGATTTGAGGGTCTCCGTGAGACGCGCCAGATCGTCATCCTTAGTTACGTCGCAATCAAAAACGCTCGCCGCTCCGAGGTCGGTACCGAGTTCTTCCACCGTCTGTTGAAGGCGCGCGCCCTGATACGTCAGCAGTAGCTTTGCACCCTCCCGGCAAAACGCCTGTGCGATCGCATACGCGAGGCTCCACTTGTTGGCAATTCCCAAAATCAGCGCGGTTTTCCCGGCGAGTAGTGACATGAATCAGTATTCTAACCCAGCGCTTTAAGCAAGACGTTCGGGTCCGCGTTGTCGCCGAAAGTCTTGCTCACATGAGTGTACAAATCAACGTTGCCGGGACCGAACACGAAGCTCCCGCCCAGTTGAAACGGATTTGCTCCAGGCTTGTGCTGCCGGTGTCCCCCTGCCTTGGCTCGTTTCCTGGCTTCTGCGTTTTCACTCTTAAAAATGTGGAGCAGATTGGCTCGGTGCAGACCGGCGGCGCGATAAGCCCTCCGTTCCTCATCGATCAGCAGCGGAAACGTGATTCCGGTGTCTTCGCGAAAGATGCGCGCGTAGTTTCGATCTCCCAGCCCCACCGCCGCCAGGTCGGCGCCACGTTGATCGAATTCCGGTTGGTGTTCACGCAACTGCGCGACGTGCTCGCGGCAGAAAATTCAACCATAGTGCCGAAGAAAAACGATGACTGCGGGCCTCTGTTCCCACAGCGAACCAAGGCGGATTTCATGCCCGTCTGTGTCCGGCAAAGTGATGTTCGCCAAGGCTTCACTAAACGATTGGTCCACCTATCCAAGCTACACTGAAATACAGTCGTTGGACCTCTCCACTCCAATCATGTATGTAAAAGGCGTCGGGCCCGCCCGCGCCGCCATGCTCGAAGCCAAAGGGCTCAAAGTGGTGGAGGACCTGATCGGCTACGCTCCGTTCCGGTACGAAGACCGCAGCAACGTCAAGACCATTCGCGACCTGGCGCCCGGCGAAATGGCCACCGTTCTCGCCGAGGTGCGCACCACGAAAACCTCCGGATTTCAGAGGCGCAATCTCGGCCTGTTCCAGGCCACATTCACCGATTCGTCGCACGCCGTGCTGCACGGCAAATGGTTTCACGGAGCGTATCTGGCTGACGTTTTGACCCCCGGGCTGAAGATTGCGCTCTACGGGAAAGTGGAATTTGATAGTTATTCGGGCAACCTGGCGATGATGCATCCCGAGTATGAAATGCTCTCCGGCGACGACGACGGCGACGCTTCGCTCCACACGGGCCGCATCGTTCCGATCTACGAGGCAGCCGGCAAAGTCACGACCCGAATCCTTCGAACCGTGATCCACCGAATTCTGGAGAGCATGTCTCCAATCCCGGACAATCTGCCTCCGCATCTGCTCCAGCAACTGAAGCTGCCGGACCGTTGGAGCGCGATTCGTGCACTGCACTTTCCCCCGTCCGATTCGGACGTACGGCTGTTGAACGCCTTTCGGTCTCCAGCGCAGTTCCGTCTGATCTTTGAGGAGTTTTTCTGGCTGGAAGTTGGCCTGGAATTGAAACGCGCCAAGGCCCGGCTCTATCCCGGAATCGCGTTTACGCTATCCGATCGTGTGCGTGAGCGAATCAAGCAAATGCTTCCGTTCAAGCCGACCGGCGCGCAGAAGCGCGTGCTTGCGGAGATCGCCCATGACATGGCCACGCCGCATCCGATGTATCGTCTGCTGCAGGGAGACGTGGGAAGCGGCAAGACTCTGGTTGCGGCCGAGGCGGCGATCATCGCCATCGAAAACGGCTATCAGGTCGCCGTGCTCGCGCCCACGGAGATTCTGGCTGCTCAGCATTACTTGTACTTCAAGCGCCTGTTCAAGAAGCTGGATTACGTTCCCATTCTGCTCACCGGCTCAGCCGGGCAGCGCGACAAGGCCCAACTGAAGAAGTTGGTCGCGGCCGGTCTCACCAAAGTAGTGGTGGGAACGCATGCACTGCTCGAAGCGGATGTGGAGTTCTCGAAGCTTGGACTCGCGATTGTTGACGAGCAGCATCGTTTCGGGGTCGAGCAGCGCCAGGCCCTCATGGAGAAGGGAACTCATCCAGACGTGCTGGTGATGACTGCCACGCCCATTCCGCGCACGCTCGCCCTGACGGTTTATGGCGACCTCGATGTCTCAGTGATCGACGAGATGCCGCCCGGCCGCCAGCCGATCATCACCAAGCACGTGGATAATAGTCGCGTCGAACAGGTGTACAGCTTCCTGCAAAAGCAGATCGATCTGGGGCGTCAGGCTTATGTCGTGTATCCCGTCATTGAGGAGTCCGAAACGCAGGCTATGAAGGCGGCTCAGAAGATGCATGAACAGCTCTCGCGGATCGTGTTTCCGAACTTCACGGTCGGCCTGTTGCACGGCAAGCTTGTGCCGGATGAGAAAGAAGCGGCGATGGAGAAGTTTCAGCGCGGAGAAACGCAAATCCTGGTCGCGACGACTGTGATCGAGGTGGGCGTAGACGTTCCGAACGCGACCGTGATGGTGGTGGAACAGGCGGAGCGCTTCGGTTTGGCACAACTGCACCAGCTTCGTGGGCGCGTGGGACGGGGCGCGGAGCAGAGCTACTGCATTTTAGTAACGGAGAAATTGAACGATACGGGACGGGAGCGGATCCGAACGCTGGTGGAGTCGAACGACGGCTTCTACATCTCCGAAATGGATATGAAGCTGCGTGGCCCCGGAGAATTCTTCGGAACCAAGCAATCCGGCTTGCCGGCGCTCCAGATCGGCAATATTCTGCGCGACGCGGACATCCTCGAGGTTGCCCGAAACGAGGCCGCTGCCTTTGTCGCGCATCCGCCAACGCCGGAAGATCTGCATCGCGCCGTGGCATTCATTCGCGACCACTGGCAGCGCCGCTACGGACTGGTGCAGGTGGGCTGAACGTGCGGGTGATCGGAGGAGAGTTTCGCAGCCGTCTGCTGAAATCGCTACCAGGGCTCGACGTACGGCCGACGCCGGATCGCCTTCGCGAGGCGCTCTTCAACGTCCTGACGCCGCGAATCCATGGAGCCCGGTTCTTGGATATCTACGCCGGGACTGGCGCGGTGGGAATCGAAGCGCTTAGCCGCGGCGCTTCGCACGCGATCTTCATCGAATCGAACCGCGCCGCAGTCAACGTGATTCGTGAGAACTTGCGCTCGCTTGGTCTCGAAGCCCGTGCCCAGGTGCGCCCTGGCCGCGCTGGCTCGATTGCAGCGGGGTTGCAGGAGCCCATCGACATTGCTTTTGTGGACCCGCCCTATCGCCTCGAACAGGAGTACGAGCGCGCCATCACCCTGTTAGCTGAGCGTTCAGCGCATCTGGTGGTCGCGCAACATGCCACACGCTTGACTCTGAATGCGGCCTACGGCGGCTTAACGCAGTCGCGCGTGTTAAAGCAGGGAGACAACAGCCTTAGTTTTTATGAATTGAGTCAGGCCTTGACGGATCAATAGTCACGCCTTGCCCAACTCTTTATACTAGATAGTAAGTCCTCCCTTGAACGATTCCATCCGCATACAGGGCGCGCGTGTCCATAACCTGAAGAATGTCACGCTCGAGATCCCTCACGAAAAACTCACGGTGATCACGGGGGTCTCCGGTTCGGGGAAGTCATCCCTCGCCTTCGACACCATCTACGCCGAAGGCCAGCGCCGTTACGTCGAATCCCTCTCCGCGTACGCCCGCCAGTTCCTTGAACGCATGGAAAAACCGGATGTGGACGAGATCGACGGCATCGCGCCGCCAGTAGCGATTCGCCAGAAAAATACCACTCGCAACCCCCGTTCCACGGTGGCCACGTCCACGGAACTTTACGATTTTCTGCGTCTTCTGTGGGCCCGCGCCGGACGCACCTACTGCCCGAATTGCGGCGTTTACGTGGAGCGCGATACGGTCGATCAGATTGCAGCCAGATTGCTGGCGTTACCCGCCGGTTCCCGCTGGTACGCGCTCTTTCCAATTGCGAAGGAAAAATCCACCGAAGCTCTGCGCGATCGCC